>CAYGKI010000005.1:16443-19033 GCA_964350235.1 uncultured Gemmatimonadaceae bacterium
CTGCAGGCGGCCCCGCGACTGCCAGGCATCGCTGGCGGCGTCGTACTGGAAGGCGTAGACGGCGCCCTGCTGGTTGGCCCGCTGAGGCGCGCCTACGAGGGCCCAGTCACCGTAGAGGGCGACGTTGCTTCCGAACCGGTCCTCAGCCTGGAGGTCGCCCGGAGCCAGCTTGGAGTGCTGGACCCAGCCGTCCCCGTCCCGGCGGAAGGCGTAAACCGCTCCGCGGCCCCCGTTCTGGCCGATGGTGCCGATCATGGCCCACTCGTCCTGGACCGCCAGACCGCTCCCCAAGCTGTCCGCGGGCGAGCGGTCGTCGGTCACCAGCTTGGCTGCCTCCACCCACTGATCGCCGCTCTTGCGGAACTGGTAGACGGCGCCGGTCCCCCCGTCGCTGCGGGTCGCGGAGACGTACAGCTCGTCGCCGTGGATGAACGACCGGATGCCGAACCGGTCGCCCGGTGTGCCATCCGATGCCTCGAGCCTCTGCGCCTGCCCCCATTCCCCGGAACCGTCGGGGCGGAACACGTAGAGGATTCCCGGCCGAATCTCGTGGGTGGGCTCACCGACGAACACCTCGCCTTCGCCCACGGTGACCGAGTTGCCGAACGACTGTGCGCTCAGCGGCGCCGCAAAGGTGATCGCGGCGAGCGCGAGCCACACACAACGTCCCATCCTCATCATCGATGACCTCTCGTCTCGTCTTGAACAACATCACCCTCGGCGCGGGTCGCCGGGGTCCAGTCCACCAGCCTCCACATACCCCGGAGCGACCGGGGGTGCCAGGATCTACCGAGTTGGGCCCCGATGGGTCCGCACCCCGTGCGCCGACGGCTTCGGCGGGCGCGGGGCACGGACCCTGGCCGGACGGTCAGCGACCCGACTGCGACGACGTCCGGGAAACGAACAGATCCTCGAACGCCTCGAGGAAGGCGTCCATCTCCGCCTCCGTACCCACCGACACCCGCAGGTGCTCGAGCATGGGCGGGAACGGCCGACCCACCAGGATGTCCCGCTCCCGGAAGGCCCGGGACACCTCCTGTACCGGGCGGCGCATGTTCACCATGAAGAAGTTGGTGTCCGAGGGAATGACCTCGTACCCGAACGCCTCGAGCTGGGCGGTGGTGCGCTTCCGGAGCCGGAGGGTCGTTTCCCGCACCCACCGCTCGGACTCGGTGTCCGCCAGCGCCGCGGCGCCGCCCCACTTCACCAGGGCGTTGGTGCTGCCCGTGCTGTACGCCGACATGCGCCGTACCATGTCCGCCGGCGCGATGGCGTAGCCCAGACGCATGGCCGCCATCCCGTAGATCTTGGAGAAGGTGCGCGCGATGATGACCGGGCGACCCTCGAGCACGTACGGGATGGACGTGGCGTAACGGGGATCCTCGACGAAGTGGTGGTACGCCTCGTCGATGAGGACGGGGATGTCCTCGGGGATGCCGTCCAGCAGCGCCGCCACCTCGTCGGCGCTCACGGGGAGGCCGGTGGGGTTGTTCGGGTTGCAGAGGTAGACGAAGCCCACGTTCCGGGCGTTCCGGTTCGTGGCATCGATCATGCGCTGGATGTTCTGCGTGTAGTCGGGCTCCAGAGGGAGGAGCAGCGACTCGGCGTCGATGCCGCTGGCGTGGGAGTACACCGAGCCGTAGGACGGCTCCACCCCCACCACCATCTTCGAGTGGTCGAGGTACGTGAGCCCCACCACCTCGAGGATCTCGCCGGATCCGGCACCCAGGAGGACGTTCTCGCGCCCCACGCCGTGGTGGTCCGCGATGGCCTGTGTGATGCCCCCGTCGGGGTACCCGTACCGCATGGAGTACTTGAACGCGTAGTTCATGGCCTCCATCACCTTCTCGGAGGGCCCGTAGGGGTTCTCGTTGAAGTTGATCTTCACCAGGGCGTCGTACTCGTCCCGTTCCTGAGCGAGCGCCGGGAGCCCCGGTGCTCCGGCGCGGGACGCGGACGTGGGTTGCGACACCAGGCTCCCGGGCGCGAGACCGAGGGCGCCGAGGGCGGCGGCCGCCCCTCCGACGAAGTGACGCCTCGATACGTTCCGGTGCTCTTCCATGCTACCTCCTGGCCTGTGCCGATCCTTTCGTGCGCGCTTCCACGTCCGGGATCGGACGGGCGCCAGCATAGTGTCGAGTCCCGCGGCCCCCGGCGCAACGTGGAGCCGCGACGCGCGGCCAGGCCGCCGGGCGTCGTCGTCCGCTTGCCGCGTCGGGTTCGGAGGTCTAGCGTCGCGGAGGAGTCGGATGCCCCGAGAGACAGGAGCTGCTCATGCGTCGCCCCCTTTCCCTGACGGCCCTGGCGGGGCTGTTGGCCGTGGCCTGCGGGCCGTCGGAGGCCCCGCCGGATCTGGTCATCGAGAACGTCACCGTGGTGGACGCCGTCCAGGGAGCCCTGCCCGGACGCACGGTGGTCGTGGACGACGGTCGCGTCGTTCGGGTGGAGGAGGCCGGTGCGACGGTGGACGCCGTCCAGGTCGTGGACGGCACGGGCCGGTTCCTCATTCCCGGGCTGTGGGACTTCGACATCCACCTCACGTGCGACCCGGCGTTCGCCGACGCCATGCCGTCGCCATTCCTGCCGCACG
>CAYGKI010000005.1:19043-23053 GCA_964350235.1 uncultured Gemmatimonadaceae bacterium
GCAACTGGTTCGAAGCCCCCACCGACGACCCGGCGGCGTTCACCGACGACATGCCGTCGCTCTTCCTGCAGCACGGCATCACCAGCGTGCGGGACACGGGCGGGCCGCTCGACGCGGTCCTTCCCGTCGTAGAGGCCATGCGCTCCGGGGCCACCCCGGCACCGAAGGTGTTCTTCGCGGGTCCGCTTCTCGACGGCGCGGCTGTCGTCTACGACGGGATCAACAACCCGCTCCTCGGCATCGCCAACGCGGATCCGGAGGCGGCCCGGGCCAACGTGCGTCGCCTGGCCGAAGCCGGGGTGGACTTCATCAAGATCTACGAGTTGGTGTCGCCCGACGTGTTCGACGCGCTGGTGGAGGAGGCCGGTGTGCTCGGCCTTCCCATCGACGGTCACGTCCCCCTGTCCATGCTCGCCCGCGACGTGGGACCGAGGGTGAACTCGCTGGAGCACCTCCGGAATCTCGAGATGGATTGTGCCGTGGAAGCCGAGGCCATGCTGGCGGAACGTCGGGCGATCCTGGAAGCCCACGACGACCCCGCCGGGGCGGCCCTCCGCAGTCGTCTGCACACCATGCATCGGATCCCGTCCATCGAGCGCGCCGACGAGGCACGGTGCGCCGAGCTCGCCCAGGCCCTTCAGGGCACCATTCAGGTGCCCACCCTCCGGTTGAACGGCATGGGGATCGTGTCGCCCTTCGACCGCGGCGGTTGGGCGGAGGCGTTGGACCGGCTGCCCGCCGAGGCGGCCCAGCCGTGGCGTCAGGCGGCGGCCGAGGCCGGCGACGGTCCCATCCGCGACACGACCCACGGCCTGTGGAGCCTGGAGATGACCTCCATGCTGCACGAGGCGGGCGTTCCCTTCGGTGCCGGCACCGACACCCCCATCGGCTATGCCATCCCCGGGTACAGCCTGCACAGCGAGCTGGAGATGCTCGTGCGGGCGGGACTCGACCCGGCCGATGCCCTACGGGCCGCCACCGTAACTCCCGCCGAGTTCTTCGGCCTCGAGAACGAGATGGGGACCGTGGAGGCCGGTCGGGTCGCCGACCTGGTCCTTCTCGGAGGAAATCCGCTGGAGGACATCAGCAACACCCGTCGGGTGGAGGCGGTGGTGCTGGACGGGGTCCTGTTGGACCGGGCACGGCTGGACGGGTTGGGAAGCCGGTAAGTTCCCCGGGGCGACGAGGTGCGGCATCGGCCTCGGGGAGCCCCGGGGTCGTCCGGAAGGCCGCACGGACGGTGCCGGCCAGGGGCGCCGCTCACGGGAACGACGCCCCCCGACGAGGTCGAGGAACGGGCCGGCGGTCACGGATGGACCGTCCGCATGCTGCGGACGCGCTTCCTACCTGGGCAGGTCGCTCGCACCCATGAGATACGCGTCCACCGCACGGGCGCACTGACGCCCTTCGCGGATGGCCCAGACCACCAGGGACTGACCGCGACGCATGTCTCCGGCCGTGAACACCTTGTCCAGGGAGGTCCGGTACTCCTCGGTATCGGCGGCCACGTTGCCCCGCCGGTCGTAGTCCACGCCCAGAGCGTCCAGCATCCCTTCGTGCACCGGGTGGACGAAGCCCATGGCAAGGAGCACGAGATCGGCCTGGATCTCGAACTCCGTTCCCTCGATGCGCTGCATCTTGGGCGTGAGCCTTACGGCGTGGAGCGTGGTCACTCGGCCGTCCTCACCGGAGAAGCGCTCTGTCGCGATGCTCCAATCCCGGTCTCCGCCTTCCTCCTGCGACGAGGACGTCCGGAGCTTGAGCGGCCATTCCGGCCACGTGGTACCCTTGTCCTCCCGCTGCGGGGGCTTGGGCATGATCTCCAGCTGGGTGACCGACTTCGCGCCCTGGCGCCACGAGGTGCCGATGCAGTCCGATCCGGTATCTCCGCCCCCGATGACCACCACGTGCTTGTCGGTGGCCAGGATGTCCTCCGTATCCACGGCCTCTCCGCCCACGCGTCGGTTCTGCTGGGTCAGGAAGTCCATGGCGAAGTGGACGCCGTCGAGATCCCGACCGGGGACCTCCAGGTCCCTCGGGTGCTCCGCGCCGCCGGCCAGCACCACGGCGTCGAACTCCGTCAGAAGCTTCCCCGCTGGCATGTCCTTGCCGATCTCCACACCCGTGGTGAAGACCACGCCCTCGGCCTCCATCTGCTCCGCGCGGCGGTCGATGTGCCGCTTCTCCATCTTGAAGTCGGGAATTCCGTAGCGTAGCAGGCCACCCACCTGGGTGTTCTTCTCGAACACGGTCACGTCATGTCCGGCCCGTGCGAGCTGCTGCGCGCACGCCAAACCGGCGGGTCCGGAGCCCACCACCGCGACGGTACGGCCCGTGCGCTTCTCGGCCATCTGCGGACGCACCCATCCCTCGTCCCAGGCGCGATCGATGATGGCGCACTCGATGGATTTGATGGTGACGGGATCGTCCACGATGTTCAGCGTGCACGACGCCTCGCATGGGGCAGGGCAGATCCGGCCCGTGAATTCCGGGAAGTTGTTGGTGGAGTGGAGCACCTCGATGGCTTCCCTCCAACGGTCCCGATAGACCAGGTCGTTCCAGTCCGGGATGATGTTGTTGACCGGACATCCCTGATGACAGAACGGGATGCCGCAGTCCATGCAACGCGCCCCCTGAAGGGCGATCTCTTCGACGGGGAGCGGGTCCACGAACTCCTTGTAATGGCGGACGCGCTCGTCGACGGGCCGGTACTGCGGCCGCTTGCTGGCGATCTCCAGGAACCCCGTGACCTTACCCATTGTGCATGCTCTCCACAGCGGGATTTCGCGCCCGCTTGACTCTGATCTCCGATTCCTTGGCGGCACGGCTCTCCCCGGCCATCCGGGCCAGAGCCCTCCGGTAGTCCGTCGGCATCACCTTCACGAACTGGGGCAGCACTTCGTCCCACCGCTCCAGGATGTCTTGGGCGCGCGCGCTTCCCGTGAAGCGGGCGTGGCGCGCCACCAGCCGGTACAGCCGCGACACGTCCTGTCCGAGCATGTTCCGTGAGACCTCGGAGAGGGTGGCGTCCTCCCGCGCGTCCGCCCGTCGAGCCTCGTCGGAGCGGGTATCCTCCATGCGCTCGAGCTCCACCATCTCCGGGTTCACCTTGAGGCCGAAGTCACCGGCCTCGTCCAGGACATAGGCGATCCCGCCCGACATCCCGGCGGCGAAGTTGCGCCCGGTGGATCCAAGCACCACCGCGACACCACCGGTCATGTACTCGCACCCGTGGTCCCCCACGCCCTCCACCACGGCCCAGGCACCGGAGTTCCGCACGGCGAAGCGCTCCGCGGCGATGCCTCGGAAGTACGCCTCGCCCGAGATGGCGCCATACAGCACCACGTTGCCGACGATCATGCTCTCCTCGGGCACGATGCGGGCCTCGGATGCCGGGTACACCATGATCCGTCCGCCGGAGAGTCCCTTGCCTACGTAGTCGTTGGCGTCCCCTTCCAGCTCCAGCGTGACGCCGTGGGCGAGCCAGGCGCCGAAGCTCTGGCCCGCATTGCCCTTGAGCTTCACGTGGATGGTGTCGTCGGGGAGCCCGGCGTGCCCGTACCGGCGTGCCACCCTTCCGGAGAGCATGGCGCCCGTGGTGCGGTCCGTGTTCCGGATGGGATGTGCCAGGCGAACCGGCTTGCCGTGCTCGAGCGCCGGCGCCGCCTCGTCGATGAGGGTGCGGTCCAGGACCTCGTCCACGTCGTGGACCTGCTCCTCTGCATGGTGGATGGCCACGCCTTCCTCGACCTCGGGCCGGGCGAGAAGCTTCGTGAGGTCGATGCCGTGGGCCTTGTAGTGCTCCACGGTACGGCGGGTGTCCAGGCGATCCGAGCGTCCGACCATCTCGTCGAACGTCCTGAAGCCGAGCTCCGCCATGAGCTCCCGCACCTCTCCCGCCAGGAAGAAGAAGAAGTTGATGACGTGCTCCGGCAGCCCGGTGAACCGCTTCCGGAGCTCGGGATTCTGGGTGGCGATCCCCACCGGACAGGTGTTCAGATGGCACTTGC
>CAYGKI010000005.1:23063-23745 GCA_964350235.1 uncultured Gemmatimonadaceae bacterium
GCGCCCAGCAAAGCACCGATGACCACGTCACGCCCGGTACGGAGCCCTCCGTCGACCTGGACCGCGATGCGGCCCCGCAGCCGGTTCATCACCAGAGTCTGCTGCGTCTCCGCCAGCCCGATCTCCCACGGTGAGCCGGCATGGTAGATGGAGGTTCGCGGGCTTGCGCCGGTGCCGCCGTCGTGGCCGGCGATGGTGACACGATCCGAATGGGCCTTGGACACACCCGCGGCGACGGTGCCCACGCCGATCTCGGACACCAGCTTCACGCTGACCAGGGCCTCGGGGTTCACGTTCTTCAGATCGAAGATGAGCTGGGCCAGGTCTTCGATGGAGTAGATGTCGTGGTGCGGCGGCGGGGATATGAGCGGCACCCCGGGCGTGGAGTGACGCACCTTGGCGATGGTCTCGTCCACCTTGAAGCCAGGCAGCTGACCGCCCTCACCGGGCTTGGCGCCCTGGGCGATCTTGATCTGCATGACGTTGGCGTTCATCAGGTACTCGGTGGTCACACCGAACCGCCCCGATGCCACCTGCTTGATGGCCGAGTTCATGGAGTCGCCGGACTCCAGCGGCGCGAACCGGTCGGGCTCCTCGCCACCCTCTCCGCTGTTCGACTTGCCGCCGATCCGGTTCATGGCGATGGCCAGGGTGGTGTGCGCTTCGCGTGAGATGGAGCCGA
>CAYGKI010000006.1:0-1589 GCA_964350235.1 uncultured Gemmatimonadaceae bacterium
GAACAGCGCGGTCTCACCGTCATCGCCGGATCGCGTATAGATCTTCACAGGGGTCACCGGAGCCTTGTCAGATTGCGGATCTTCTGGGCCTTCTCCAGAAGCGAGATCGTTTCTTCCCCGGGTTCGGCGGGTTCCGGCGCCGCCAGCAAGTCCCGGATGTCCAGAAGCACCTCCAGCCGGATCTGGTCCCGCTGATAGTCCAGGTCGAGGGCGCGCATCTTCTCGGCGTCACCGGCCTCTTCGGCATCGGCGAAGGCCGAGCGATTCACCTTCTCGAGACTCTGCAGCACACGATCGCGGGCACGCATGGGTACCTCCTTTTGTGCGGGACCCGGAGGGGCCAGCTATGTTCATGATCAGGCGTACGAGGGTCAACCCGAAGGGAGACTGCGCGACATGGAAGGCACGAGACACGACTCGGACCTGACGCGCCGGGCGAACGAGCTGTACTGGGGCTCGGACGAGGGCGTGAACCAGATCGCCGAGCGCCTCGATCTCTCCAAGGGCGCGCTCTACGGACGGCTCGGCCCGCTTCCGGCCGAGGCCGGCTGCCCCCTCTGCGGCACCGAGGTGGAGTACGCCAACCGCACCGCGCGTGACCACGACGAGGTGGAGTGCCCGGACTGCGGTTGGGAGGGGACCCCGGAGGAGACAGTTCCTCTCGAAGGCGGCGCGCCGGGCCTCCGCCAGGCGCTTCCGATCCCGTCGTTGGACAACCGACGGGTCCTGCTGGGCGGTGCCCTCCTCGGCGCGGCCGCGGGGCTGGTCCTCCTGGGCTTCGCCCGCCGACGGCGCTGACGACGACGCCACCATGAGCAAGGGGTCGAAGGCTACCGGGGGATCCGGGAACGACCCGCGTAGCATCGTCACCCCCGATGCCTTCGCCGTATCCGACGATCTCCTGGGCATGCCCCTGGCCTCACCGGGGAGACGTCTTTCCGCCATCCTGCTGGACCTGGTGGTCATCGGGGCGGTGACCGCCGTGACCAAGAGCTTCGCCCTGGTTCTGGGACTGGTGGCCTCCGTCCTCTTCATCCGGGCCGGGTTCAAGAGAGTGGCGGTGCCCGGTAGCGCCTTCGGAAGGGCCATGCGGGCCTCGGTGGGATGTCTGGGGATCGTCGTCGGATTCTTCACCTTGGCGCTCTGGGCGGCGTTCGGCATCGATCTCGGGGGCGGGGACGAAGGGGCCCGTGTGGTCAACATGGGTGGACCGGCGGTGCGACCGGACCTGGCCAGCACCATCCTCGCCGCGACCAACGGAATCGCATTCGCCCGAGCCCCCGATCTGGAGGCGGCGCGCGTAGCAGGCGCCCAGGTCGTCGCCATGGGTCGAGAGTTCGGCGTGTCCGACGAAGAGATCACCGAGGTGCTCTCGGGTCTGGTGCCGCCGGAAGCAGGCTGGGCCGGGGATGCTCCGGATCTCATCGCGGCGCTGCTGTCCGAGGATGTCGTCGCCTCCGGCCCCGGTGACACGCTCCAGGGCGGCGCCGGATCCGCCGACGCGCCTGAGGAAGCCACGCCGCCGCCGCCGGACGCGGCACAGCTCCTGGCCGAGGAGGTGGAGTCGCTGACCGCCGAGCTCCGCGCGG
>CAYGKI010000006.1:1599-23592 GCA_964350235.1 uncultured Gemmatimonadaceae bacterium
GGGCAAGCCCGATCCCATCGGCGCTCCGGACATCCTGCTCATGCTGTCCGAGGAGGTCGTCGCCTCCGGACCCGGAGACACCCTCCAGGGCACCGCCGGACCGCCGGAGGCCACCACCGAGGCCCCGCCGACCCCGCCGGAGGCCACCGAGGCCCCGCCGACGCCGCCCGACGCGGCACAGCTTCTGGCCGAGGAGGTGGAGTCGCTGGCCGCCGAGCTTCGTGCGGCCCGCGAGGCGAACCAGGATGGGCGTGGCTCCGGCGGGGGGCTCCTCGGAGGCCTGCGGGGCTTCCTCGACGAGCTGGGCTTCGGCTTCGGGTGGGCCTCGCTCTACCTGACCGTGATGCTCTCCTGGTGGAAGGGGCAGACCGTCGGAAAGCGGATCCTCGGGATCCGTGTGGTGCGGCTGGACGGGGAACCCATCACATGGTGGACGGCGTTCGAGAGAGCGGGTGGCTACGCCGCCGGATTCGCCACGGGGCTACTCGGCTTCGCTCAGGTGTACTGGGACGCGAATCGGCAGGCCATCCACGACCGGATCGTCGGCACCGTGGTGGTCAGAGAGGGCGCGCCCAAGGTTACGGACTGGGAGTCCGCCATATGAGTAAAATCAGGTCCGACAACCACTTCGACACCGAGGTGGCCCCCGATCCCACGGACGTGGCTCGGGATATCGATCATCGGTTCGACAACCGGATCGAGATGACGGTTCCCGACCGGCACAGCCCCAAGCTCCGAAAAGCCATGGAGCTGGTGAACGCGGACGACGATCTGTACGGCCTCTGGCTGGCCGCGAACGTCAACGCGGTGGAGCGGTTGGGCATGACGGACCACGGCCCCGTGCACGTGAAGATCGTCATGAACATCGCGGTGCGGATGCTCAGGCTTCTGGAGGACGCCGGAGTGGAGCCCCACGTGGTCCGCAACTACCGCATGGATGACGAGGACGCGGAGGTCGTGGTGGCGCTGGCTGCCCTGCTCCACGACGTGGGCATGTCCATCCATCGCGACGACCACGAGGCGTTCAGCCTCTTCATAGCCCGGGACAAGCTCGACGCGCTTCTCCCCCAGATCTACGACGCGCGCAGGTGCACCATCATCCGCTCGGAGATCCTGCACGCCATCATCGCCCACCGTTCCGGGGGGCGGCCGCTCACCCTGGAAGCGGGCGTGGTGCGCATCGCGGACGCTCTGGACATGGCAAAGGGGCGCTCGCGGATCCCCTTCTCCGCGGGCTCCCTTTCCATCCACTCCGTGTCCGCCGCGGCGGTGGACTCGGTTTCCATCGATCGCGGAGAGGTCAAGCCCATCCGCATCCGGGTGGAGCTGTCCAACTCGGCGGGGCTCTTCCAGCTGGACCAGCTCCTTCGAAACAAGCTGAACGGGAGCGGCATCGAGCAGTACCTGGAGATCCAGGCCACCCTGGGTGAGGAGGAGAAGCGCCTCCTCACCGACTTCAGCCTCTGATCCCCGGGCTCGAGTAGGCCCCGCGCTATGGAAGTCCAGGTCTCGTTCACGTTGGCGTTCGCGGCGGGCGTGGTTTCGTTCCTATCCCCGTGCATCCTTCCCGTGGTCCCCAGCTACGTGGCCTTCGTTTCCGGCCTCACGCTGGAGGAGCTCAGGGGCGGACACGGTGCCGCCCGCCGGGCGGCGGTGCTGCATTCCGTCCTCTTCGTGACCGGCTTCTCCCTGGTCTTCATGACTCTGGGGCTGGTGGCCACGGCCGTGGGCGGCCCCATCGCCAGGGCGCTGCCGTGGTTGACCCGGCTGGGAGGCCTGGCCGTGACCCTCTTCGGGCTCTGGCTTCTGGGCCTTCTCCCGTTTCGGTGGCTCGACCGCGAGGTACGCCCGAGTGGGCCGCGGAGTGCGGTGGGGCCGCTGGGATCCATCCTGGTCGGCGCCGCGTTCGGCGCCGGATGGACGCCGTGCATTGGACCCATCCTGGCGTCGATCCTACTGTACACCGGCTTCGAATCGACGATGATTGAGGGCATGGGACTCCTGGGGGCGTATGCGCTCGGGCTGGGGATTCCCTTCGTCGTCGCCTCCTCGGCGCTCAACTTCTTCCTCGCTGGCGCCGTCCGAGCACGGCGTTGGATGGTGCCCCTCCGACGGGTCGCGGGCCTGGTGCTCGTCGTCGTCGGCGTTCTGATGCTCACCGGTCGCTTCGCGGCGCTCACGGGAGCCCTCGCGGGCATGGGCCAACTCATCGACCTGGAAATGCCATGAAGCAGAGACTCCCCCGGGTGGCCACGCCCCTCCGGACCCGTCCGCTCCGAGCGACCCGCCGTCTCCTGGTCGTGGCGCTGGTGGGGCTCACCGCCGCATGTGGGCAGGACGCGTCGCCCGACGCCGAGCGCGCCCAGGACGTCACACGGGGGCTGCTTTCCGCCGCTGGCGGAAGCGCGAACGGAGGGTCCGCCGGCGCCAGAGGGCCCATTCGTCAGCTCTCGGTGGACGTTTTGGGTGTGGATCGGGGCACCGCCGGCGCGCCGATCCGGGTCATGGAGCTTTCCGACTACGGGTGCGGCTACTGCCGGCGCTTCCACATGGAGACTTTCCCGGCGTTGGACGAAGAGTTCGTCCAGACCGGGATCGTCGAGTGGAAGTTCCTCCCCTACGTCACCGGCATGTTCGACAACTCCCGTGCGGCCCTCCGCGCCGCCGAGTGCACCCTGGAGCAGTCACCGGAAGCCTTCGAGCGTCTGGATGACCGGTTGTGGGAGGCTCAGGCGGAGTGGAAGTCCAGCGGGGAGGCGGCCCCCCTGCTTCGGAGCTGGGCGGTGGCCGCCGGCGCCGACGCGGACGCCTACGACGCATGCCACGATGAGGGCCGCCGCCTGGATCGCATCGCCGCGGCCGGCGAGGTCGCGCGTGAGTTGGGTGTCCGCGGCACGCCGACCTTCTTCGTGGTCGGGTACGGGCCGCTTCAGGGCGCGCTTCCGTTGGAGACGTTCCAGCAGATCCTCCGCACCATCCACCTGGACATGCAGGAGCGCGGGGAAGGCGAGGACCGGTAGAGCTCCGGGCCGGGGCTCTTCCTTCTGCCGCCCCGCGCTGTATCCGCCACCTGCCGGCCGACGTGCCGGCCGGGTGGCGCGCCGCTTCTCGTTGGGGCAGATTCGCCGACGGTCGCGCTGCCGCGCGGTCGTACGATCCGGGACCCGAGAGGAGATAGACGATGGCTCAGCGCATCTTGTGGGGACTTTGCCTCCTGACCCTCGCGACCGGCGTCGCCGCGCCGGGGATCCAGGCACAAGAAGGAGGGCTCCCCACCATCGAGGCGCACACCGAGGGGATGACCCGGATCGACGGCTTTCTCCCGCTGTACTGGGACGAGTCGGCGGGTACCCTCTGGTTGGAGATCGGGCGCTGGAACGAGGAGATCCTCCACTACACGTCGCTCCCGGCGGGCATGGGCCAGAACGACATCGGCTTGAACCGCGGTGACTTGAGCGGCCGCCACGTGGTGACGTTCAAGCGCGTGGGCCCCAAGGTGCTCATGGAGGAGCCCAACTACCGGTATCGCGCCATATCCGACGATGCCATGGAGCGCCGGTCGGTGGAGGACGGCTTCCCCACCTCCGTCCTCTGGGGCTTTGAGGCCGAGGCCGAGACCGGCGACCGGGTTCTGGTGGACGTCACGGACTTCCTCATGACCGACTGGGCCGGGGTGGAGGACACGCTGGAGCCGGGCCAGGGCTCCTGGAGCCTGGACGAGTCCCGTAGCGCGGTGTACATGCCCCGTACTCGCGGCTTCCCGAGCAACACCGAGGTGGAGGTCACCCTCACCTTCACCTCCACCAACCCCGGCGGGCTGGTGCGGAGCGTCACCCCCACGGGGAACGCCCTCACCGTGCGGCAGCACCACTCGTTCGTGGAGCTTCCGGCCATGGACGGATCTTACCAGCCCCGTAGGGCGGACCCCCGGGCCGGCTACGGCGGACCCACCTTCATGGACTTCGCCCAGCCCATCGAGGACGATCTCGAGATCCGCTACATCGCCCGTCACCGCCTCGAGAAGCGGAACCCGAACGCCGAGCGATCGGAGCCCGTGGAGCCCATCGTCTACTACCTGGATCCGGGGACCCCGGAGCCGGTGCGGAGCGCCCTGCTGGAGGGTGGCGCCTGGTGGAATCAGGCCTTCGAGGCCGCGGGCTACATCGACGCCTTCCGCGTCGAGATCCTGCCGGATACCGCGGATCCCATGGATGCCCGGTACAACGTGATCCAGTGGGTGCACCGCTCCACACGCGGCTGGAGCTACGGCAACTCGGTCCAGGACCCGCGGACGGGGGAGATCCTCAAGGGGCACGTGACCCTGGGGTCGCTACGCGTGCGGCAGGATTATCTCCTCGGGGAGGGGCTCACCGCGCCGTACCTCGACGGCGACGAGAACCCCGAGGGCATCCGCGAGATGGCGCTTCAGCGCATCCGCCAGCTCTCCGCGCACGAGATCGGTCACACGCTGGGCCTCAGCCACAACTGGATCGCCAGCGCCCAGACCGAGGACGGCGTCCAGTCCGTCATGGACTATCCCCATCCGCGCGTGCGCCTGGAGGGGGGTGAGGTGACGCTGGATCGCGACTCCTACGCGGACCGTATCGGGGCCTGGGACGAGATCGCCATCCGTTACGGGTACTCGGACTTCCCCGACGGAACCGACGAGGCGGCGGCGCTCGAAGCCATCCTGCAGGAGGGGATGAGGGAAGGCATCACCTTCATCGGGAGCAACAGCACGCATCCCCAGGCGCACCAGTGGGACAACGGAGCCTCGGCGGCGGACGAGTTGCAGCGCATGATGGACGTGCGCCGCGTCGCCCTGGACGCCTTCGGCGAGACCGCCATCCGCTCCGGCGAGCCCATGGCGGTCATGGAGGAGGCGCTGGTTCCGCTCTACCTGCATCACCGCTATCAGGCCGATGCCACCTCGGAAGTCGTCGCCGGCCAGTACTACACCTACGCCATGCGTGGGGACGGGCAGACCCCGCTCCGGGCGGTACCGGCGGTGGAGCAGCAGCGTGCCCTGGACGCGCTCCTACGGACGCTGGACCCTGCGGAGCTGACCTTCTCGGACCAGGTGCTGGAGATGCTCCCGCCGCGGCCGGCCCGCTACGGCTCCCACCAGGAGCTCTTCGAGCGTCACACCGGGAACGTCTTCGACGCCATCGCTCCCGCTCGGGCCGCCGCGGAGGCCACGCTCTCGGCTCTGTTCGAGCCGGCAAGGGCCGCGCGCATGATCCAGCAGCGCGCGCTGGATCCGAGCCTGCCCGGGCTCGAGCAGGTCATCGAGCGGGTGCGGGAAGCGACCTTCGGGGCGCAGACGGTGGGCGGCTACGAGGCGGAGGTGAGCCGGACGGTGGAGCGGACCGTCGTGGAGCGGCTCATGGCCCTGGCCGGCCGAGCGCCCATGGCCCAGGTGCGCGCGGTGGCGTCCTACCAGCTGGAGGATATAGCGGTGTCCGTGGCCGAGGCGTCCGTCAGCGCCAACCCCGCCGACCGAGCGCACTACCTGTCGCTCGCCGCTGACATCGGTCGCTTCCTGGAGCGGCCCTGGGAGCCGGTGCCCATGCCGGGAGCTCCGGACATGCCACCGGGAAGCCCCATCGGGGACCCGGGCATGATGTGGGCGGACCTCTCCTGCCCATGGGGATTCTGACGCGGCGCTGAGATTGCCTCGCGGAGGGCGTTGCCGGGGCCGGCAGGGCGGCCGGTCCCGGCCGCCCTGCTTGGCTCAGGCGGGGGCCGCCAGCCGGAGCCCCAGGATGCCGGCGAGAATCAGGCCGATGCACGACAGGCGGATGGCCGTGGCCGGCTCGTCGAAGAGGAAGATCCCGAGTAGCGCGGTGCCCACGGTTCCGATGCCGGTCCACACGGCGTAGGCGGTGCCCAGCGGCAGCGTTCGGAGGGCCACGCCGAGTAGCGCCATGCTGGCGACGAGGGCCGCGGCCGTTCCGGCGGTGGGCCATGGTCGGGTGAACCCCTCCGTGTACTTCAGGCCGACGGCCCAGCCCACCTCCAGGAGGCCCGCCAGGCACAGGATGACCCAGGCCACGGCGATTCAGCCCCACACGTCGAAGAAGTCCACGTCCCCGTCGTCCTCTTCGTCGGTCTCCTCGGCGTCCGCGATGGACTGCGCCGCCCCGTCCGGAGCGGCACCGGTGAGGTACCCCATGACGAGGATCTCTCCCTCTCGCTCGAGCACGGCCGTGTCGAACGGCTCTCCCGACGACGGGTCACCGGCCTCCACGGCCCCCGCAATCGCCGCAAGTGACAGTCGGACAGCGAGTTCCGGATCTCTATGCCGGATCTGCCCGCGCCGCTCGAGCAACAGGTCGGAGAGGCTCTCCAGGACGTAGCGGCGGAAGGAGGCGTATCCGTCCCCGGATCCGGCGCCCATCCGGTCGAGCGCGCGAAGCGAGGTGGCTCGCGAGCGCTGCGCGTCGGCGAGAAGCCGGACCGCGCCGCGGACCAGATCCTCCAGGGAGAGATCGGCCCAATCGCGCGCACGCAGCCGCTCCTGCCAACGCTCCTCCGCCTCCCGCCAGACCCGCTCCTCCAGATACTCCAGCAGGTCTTCCTTACCTCGGAAGCGAGCGTAGAAGGACCCCACCGAGGAACGGGCCCGAGCCACTACGGCCTGCACGGTCACGCCATCGGGCCCCTCGCGCTCGAGGAGCTCCAGAGCCGCCCGGACGATTCGCTCCAGCGTGCGTCGGGAACGAGCCTGCTGAGGAGGGTTCACGTGAGCGGTGCGCGACTCCGAAGGCGCTTCTGACATGGCTGGCTCCAATTAGAATAGATGCATGATTCTAGTGTGTTGGTGGTGCGGCCGGCAAGGCACGACGTACGAATCCCGCGGTTGGCGCGGACCGCCCCGGGGGTTCGGCTCGGTGCCTGTCCCACACGTGGGCCGCCGGGCACCTGGAAGGCACTCCCGGCATGACCCAGATTGGACGTGCCGTCGCAAGAGGACTCTCTCCGTGGAATGGCCCATGACCGTGATATCGGACTGGAACGAAGTGCTGCGCCTCACCGAGCGGGGCGCGCCGACGCCGCCTCGGCGGGTGGAGCGGACCGACGACGAGTGGCGGGAGCGACTCACTCCCGACCAGTTCCGGGTGACGCGGCAGCAGGGCACGGAACGCCCGTTCAGCTCCGCCATGTGCAGCAGGTTCGAGCCGGGCCGTTACGCGTGCGTCTGCTGCGACACGGTGCTGTTCGATGCCGACGAGAAGTTCGAGTCGGGCACGGGGTGGCCCTCCTTCACCCAGCCCGTCGAGGCGAACGTGGTGGCCCATCGTGACGACAGCTCCCACGGGATGCGTCGTATCGAGGTCGTGTGCAACGTCTGCGACGCCCACCTGGGCCATGTATTCCCCGACGGGCCTGCGCCCACCGGGCTGCGCTACTGCATCAATGCGGTGGCTCTGGCGAAGGTGGATGGCGGAGACGCCATCCATGGCTGAAGGCTGGTGGGCGCGCGGGCTCCTCTTCGAGAACTGCAACTGCACCGCGGTGTGCCCCGGTCACGTCCATTTCAGTCAGCCGTGCACCCATGAAGTGTGTCACGGCTTCTGGGCCATCCGGATCCACGAGGGTGCCGTAGGGGACGTTCGACTCGATGGTGTCGACGCGGTCGTGGTCTACGAGAGTCCTCAGGTCATGATCGACGGGGGATGGCGGGAAGCGATCCTGATCTCGGAGGACGCCAGCGCGGCGCAGCGCGATGCCCTCGAAGCGGTCTTGAAGGGCACTCTGGGCGGCCCCTGGGAGGTGCTGGCCCGATTCGTGGATAATTGGCTGCCTACCCGGTCCGTGCCCATCCGTATCGAGGAGAGCGAGTCGGAGAAGAGGGTGGGTGTCCCGGGCGTGCTCGAGGCGGCGGTGGAAGCCATCCGGGGGCGCGACCGCGGCCGTCCGGTCGTGTTCGAGAACATCTACAACCAGATCCACGCGCCGCATCAGGTCATCGCCCGTGGGAGTACCCGCTACGACGACGGGGACGTGCTCATACGGACCGAGGGGACGCACGGCCTCTGGTCGCGCTTCGATTGGCGGGCTTGAACCACCTGGATGCTCATCCGGTGGGATTCCCCGCCCTTCTCGCCATGTGGTCGGGGATGACCGCGGTGATGATGACTCCGGTGGTCTGGCCCTGGCTGAGCGCGTTGCGCCGCGTGCTTCCGGCCGGCGCCGCGCGGGGCACGGTCCCGGCGTTCGCCGTGGGATACGGGATCGCCTGGCTGGGCTTCAGTGCGGCCATGGCGGCCCTGCAGCTCGGGCTGGGCCGGGCCGGGGCAAGCGTGCCCGTCTCGGCTTCGGCCCCGTCGCTCGCCGGTATGGCCCTGGTGGCCGCCGGAGCGTTCCAGTTCTCGAGGCTGAAGCACGCCTGCCTCGACCACTGCCGCAGCCCCATGGGGTTCTTCCTATCGGGATGGCGCGGCGGGTTGAGGGGCGCGCTCCGGATGGGCGGGCACCACGGGATGTTCTGCCTGGGTTGTTGCTGGGCGCTGATGGCGCTCGCGCTCTTCGTGGGCGCCATGGACTGGCGCATGATGGCCGTCATGACGGCCATCATGGTCGCGGAGACGGGCACACCCTTGGGATCCGCGCTCTCACGCCCCCTGGGCGGCGTTCTCTTGCTGTGCGGCCTGGGGCTCCTGCTCCTCGCCTGACTGCCGCCCGGCGTCGGCGCTGCGCGCGAACCGGTAGTGACCCACAAGCCACTCCGACCCTCCTCGGAAGCCGAACAGCTCCTCGCAGGCGAGGAAGAAGAGGCGCCAGCGCTGGAACCATCTCGCCGCATCCGCGCCGTAGGTCCGGGAGAGCACGGGCATGACCGCCGCCTTCTCCGCCTCCAGGTTCTCCCGCCACGCTCGGGCCGTTCGTGCGTAGTGCGTCCCGTCCACCGCCCAGCGCTCCTCCAGGCGGAGATGATCGTCCAGGGACGGGAGGAGGTCGTAGGACGGCATCATTCCCCCGGTGAAGAAGTGCCGCCCCATCCAGTCGTCGTCCCCGTCAGTGGAGAAGAGGTACGGCCGGGTCCGATGGCAGAACACGTGGGCGAACATCTTTCCCCCGGGTGCCATCCACGACGAGATCCGACGGAAGAGCTCGGGCAGGTTCCTCATGTGCTCGAGCATCTCTACGCTGACCACGCGGTGGAACGTGCCCTCCGGCTCGAAGGTGCGCATATCGGCGGTGATCACCCGCACGTTGTCCGGCGCGCGGGCCTCGATATGGCGTCTCTGGGACGCCGAGTTGGAAACCGCCGTGATCCGGGCGTGGGGGAAGGCTCGCGCCATGTGGAGGGTGAGCGAGCCCCAGCCGCACCCGAGCTCCAGGATGTCCTGGCCGTCCTCGAGCTGCGCGCGCTCCGCGGTGAGGCGGAGCATGGCGGTCTCCGCGTCGGCCAGCCGCTCCACGCCCGTAGGCCAGAACGCGCCGCTGTACTTCAGCTGGGGCCCGAGGGCGAGCTCGAAGAGCTCCGGGGGGACCTCGTAGTGCTGGGCGTTGGCGGCCTCCGTCTCCACGGCCACGGGCCCCTCGGCGAGCATCCGGACGAACGTGTCCAGGGAAGGCCCGCGTTCAAGCTCCTCCAGCCGAGCACGCAGAAGGCCGCGGACACCCATGCGCAGAGCCGGAAGCGGCAGAAGCCCGCGCTCGGCGAGCCGCAGTCCCAGGCCGATCACGACGTGGCCCCGCTGAGCTCGAGGGTTCCGTCGACCTGTCCGTCGACGTCGTCCGAGACTTCCCCCGCCTCCGTCAGCAACGGGACGGACGGGCGGGCTGCCGGCTTCGCGAAGGTGAGCTGGACGCTTCCGAGCACCGCTTCGTCGAAGCCACCTTCGCAGTACGAGAAGTAGAAATCCCACAGGCGCTTGAAGCGCTCGTCGAAGCCCAAGGCCTCGATCTTCTCCCAGCGGTCCATGAACCGGCCGCGCCACCTCCGGAGTGTCTCGGCGTAATCCGGTGTCATGTCGTCGAGGTGGACCAGGCGCAGGTCGGTGGACGCGGCGGCGCCCGCCAGGACGGACACGCACGGGATACAGCTTCCCGGGAACACGTAGCGCTTGATGAAATCCACCTCACGACGGGCGGAGGCGTAGTAGCGGTCCTGGATGGTGATGGCCTGGATGGCGGCCATGCCGTCGGCCTCGAGAAGCGCCGCGCACTTCTCGAAGAACGTCTCGAAGTAATGGTGTCCCACGGCTTCGATCATCTCGATGGAGACCAGACGGTCGTAGGTGCCGGTGAGGTCCCTGTAGTCCCGGAGCACGACCTCCACCAGGTGGTCCAGCCCGGCGGCTCGTACGCGCTCGCTGGCACGCTCGTGCTGGCGTCGGGAGATGGTCGTGGTGGTGACCCGGCATCCGTACCGTCCAGCGGCGTGGATGGCGAAGCCGCCCCAGCCCGTCCCGATCTCCACCACGTGGAGTCCGGGGCCGAGTCCAAGCTTCCGGCAGATCCGGTCGTACTTCGCTTCGGAGGCCTCCTTCATGGACCGGGCGCGGCCCTCGAAGAGCCCGGCCGAATAGGTCATGGTCTCGTCCAGGAAGTGGGCGAAGAACTCGTTCCCCAGGTCATAGTGCGCATGGATGTTCTTTCGCGCGCCAGAACGAGTATTTCGATTCCATGCGTGCGAGAGCGCCCGTACCGGAGCGACGGCGCGTGCAAGTCCCTTCTCCAGCCCGTCCAGGGCTTCTCGATTCCGGAGGAAGAGTCGGATCACGGCGGTGAGGTCCGGTGTGGTCCAATGGCCGTCCATGTAGGATTCGGCGGCACCGAGGTGACCGCCCAGCGCCAGCGCACCGAACAATGCGTCGTCGTGCACGGTGATCTCGGCCCGGGGGGCGTCACCGCCCGACCCGAAGGTCTCGACCTGGCCTCCTCGCCTAAGCACCAGGGACCCGGTGTTGAGGGCCGAGAGGCGGGACCGCACGACCGATTCGGCGATGCGCGTCAGAATCATGGCTCCGCGTGGCTGGGGTGGGAGAAGAAGGGCGTCCGCTTGAGCCAGAGGCGGAGTGCCTGCGCGTAGATGCCGCTGGCGACCCGGGCGGTCATCCAGGGGTGGCGGACCAGGGCCCCGGCCAGGGATCGTCCTGAGATCTCCCGGCGCTCCAGGGTGAGCGTGGCGTCGAACACCTTCCGGCCCACGCGGAAGTTTTCCATGTGGACGTCCAGGGCGACATCTGGAGCGGTGAATGCCCAGCGGTACTCCTGATCCATGGGCATGAACGGGGACACGTGGAAGGCCTTGGGGAAGCGCACGGGCTCCCCGCGGCCCGCCTCCGGGTCGGCGCGGTCCGCCGGAGGGGCCACCGCCTCGCGGCCCACGACGTAGGCGTGGCGCTCACCCCATGGGGTGTTGGTCACCTCCGCCACGACGGCTTCGACGGCGTCGCCCGTGGGCGCGAAGCAGTAGTAGAAGGTGACCGGATTCTGGACGTATCCCAGGTAGCGCAGGTGGGTGAGCATGCGCACTGGGCCGGTGGGTCGGGGGAGGCCCGAAGCCTCCACCGTGTCCCGCACCTCGACGTGGAGCGGCCTGGACGCATCGCCGAGGTAATCCGCTCTTCGGAACCATGCCACGGCCGGGCGGCGCGTGGACCAGAAGAGTCGTCCCCGGAAGACCTCGTCCAGCTCCGCCAGGTCCAGGTACACCATGAACAGCGGGTAGGTGAACCGGTGGGGGTGAGGCTCTAGCCGACGATGGCGGACCTGGCCAAAGTAGAGCGCGCTCTTCAAAAACGCACTCCCAGCGCCTCGGCGACCCTGACGCCGCTGCGAACCCCGTCCTCGTGGAATCCGAAGCCCCAATACGCGCCGCAGTAGTGGGTTCTGTTCCGTCCGCTGATTTCGCCGTGTCGCGCCTGGGCGCGGAATCCGGCGACGGAGTACTGCGGGTGCCTGTAGGTGGTGCGAAATAGAATGGAATCCGGATCTATTTCGTCGGTGGCGTTCAGCGTGACACAGAACGTCGTGGGGCCGGGAAGGCTCTGGAGGATGTTCATGTCATACGTGACACGCACGTCGGTTCCGGCATCCCTGGGAATGGTGTAGTTCCATGCGCCCCACGCCCGGCGCCGCTTCGGGAGCACGGACGTGTCCGTGTGGAGGACCACGTCGTTGTCGCGGTAGGGGATGGCCCCGAGGACGTCGCGCTCCGCCGCCGTGGGATCCTCGAGGATGGCGAGGGCGTCGTCGGAGTGACAGGCGAACACCACCTCGTCGAAGCGCTCGCCGTCCACCAGAACGTGGTCCCCGTGGCGGGTGACACGGCGCACCGGCGTGCCCGTCCGGATCCGGTGGGCGAAGGTGGCCACGAGCGCGTCCCGGTACCGACTCGACCCTCCGCGGACCACGCGCCATTCGGGGCGATCGTCCACGGTGAGCATCCCATGCTGATGGAAGAAGCGAACGAAGAACTCCACCGGCATCTCCAGCACGTCGCCGGGAGGCATGGACCAGAGGGCGGATCCCATGGGGACGAGATAGTGCTCGGCGAGACGGCCAGAGAAGCGGCCCCGGTGGAGATAGGAGCGCAGCGTCTCTTCGCCCAACCCGTTCTGGATGTCGCGTGAGGCGTTCCGATTGAACCGGAGGATGTCGAGCAGCATCCGGTGGTAGCTGGGCCGGAACAGGTTGGACCTCTGAGCGAAGAGCTGTCTGGTGGTGGAGCCGTTGTACTCCAGCCCTGTTCGGTCACACCGGACGCTGAAGCTCATGTCGGAGGGCTGGCTGGCGACGCCCAGGCGTCGCAGCAGCTCCGTGAAAAGCGGGTAGTTCCGCTCGTTGAAGACGATGAAGCCGGTATCGACGGCATGCGGACGGCCGTCGGCGTCGGGAACGGACACGGTGTGGATGTGCCCGCCCACCCGGTCCCGGGCCTCGAACACCGTCACGTCGTGACGTGGCTCGAGCAGGTATGCCGCCACGAGCCCGGACACGCCGCTCCCCACGATGGCGACGCGGCGGGAACCGTCGCCGTCACCTTCGTCTCCGCCCCCGGGCGGGTCTGCCTCGTGCGTGTGGAGCAAGCGTTCCAAGGTGGTCTCGACTTGGGGATGGCCCACCGAGCCCATTTACCGTCTCGACGGGAGTGGGTAAGGTGAGGAGGCCGGGGTCCGCCGGCCAGCCGCTCTACACATCCACGGGCTCAGATGACCACCATGGATCGCCGTCCCCACGTCCCCGTGGCCGAGTTCCTCTACCGCCACGAAGCGGAATTCGCGGCAGGATTCCTCCGGGACGCCGGTATCCCCTTCCGCCTCCAGATCGACGACGCCGGAGGAGCGGACGCGGGCGTCACCATCGCGCGACCCGCGGTGCTCTGGGTACGGGCCGAGGATGCCGAGCGTGCTCGCGAGCTTCTCGCGGACGACGACGTCGGTGACGACGAGGACATGGAGGCCGCCGCCACGGCGCCCTCCGTGCCCGAGGACGGTGGCTCCGGCCGGGCATCCGCCGGTGTCGGACCGTCCCGCCACCCCACGGGCGGCGAAGTCCAAGGCGAGGGGCGGGGTGGTGGGCTCGATGCCATGCTCGTACCGCTGTGCAGGGTGGAGCGTACCGTGGCGGGGATCGTGGCGCTGGCCCTGTTCGGCCTCGCGTCCTACGGCGGAGCGAATGCGTTGCCATGGGTCGGCGTCTGGGAGGCCCTCGCCCTCCTGGGTGCGTTGGCTCTGGGGCTGAGCGCGGTGTCGGGGCAGACGTTCCGCTCCATCCAGGCCATCTTGAGAGTGCTGTCCGGCACCGCACCCTGATCGGAGGTGCCCGAGCGATCCGGCCTGGCCCGGCGCCCGGACAGCCTCTGCACCCGCAACCGGAGCAAGCGCCGTCATGCGCGCAGTATCCTTCAACGTCAGCATTCCCAGCTACGTCGTGGGGCGTACCCTCGGTCGATTGACCGAGGCGGCCCGGTACGGCGGACTCAGCGGCCTCCGCCTCGGCGATGTGTCCGAGTCTCCCCTGCCTGGTGAGGATTGGGTCCGACTGGAGGTCCTCAAGGCCGGAATCTGTGGGACGGACGTGGGCACCCTGGACCTGGAGGCCAGTCCGGCGATGGAGCCGTTCGGCTCGTTCCCCGCCGTCCTTGGCCACGAGATCCTGGGTCGTGTGGTGGAGGTGGGGGGCGGTGTGTCCGACCTGCCGGTGGGGACGAGGGTCGTGGTGGATCCCATGATCTCCTGCCAGACGCGTGGCTACGCCCCGGAAGACGCATGTCCGTCGTGCGGTGCGGGCCAGCACTGCACCTGCGAGCGCGCCGGGGAGGAGGGCGTCACACGGGTGGGCGGCAAGGCCATGCGGCGCGGCACCACCATCGGTTTCCACGCGGATCTCCCCGGGGGTTGGTCGGAGCGCGTCCTGGCGCACCGGAGCCAGCTGTTCCCCGTGGACGACACCATGGACGACAAGGTCGCGGTCCTCATCGAGCCGCTGGCGGTGGGGATGCACGCCGTGCTCGGCATGCGGCCATGGGGGGACGGGCCGGTCCTGGTCATCGGGAGCGGCCCCATCGCCCTGGGTACCATCTGGGCCCTCCGTGCCGCGGGCTTCGAGGGGGACATCGTCGGACAGATCAAGCGGGATCACGAGGCGGACATCGCCCGTGCCCTCGGCGCCACACGCATCGTCGCACCGGGATCCGAAGCGCGTCAGGCCCTGGTCGACACCGGAGCGCAGGGGTACATGCCCATTGTTGGCGACGAGGTCTTCGCCGGCGGCGGATTTCCCCTGGTGTTCGATTGCGTGGGAAGCGGTCAGACCCTCGCTCAGTCCATGCGGTTCGCCTCTCCGCGCGGGCGTCTGGTCATGTTGGGATGCGCCGCGGAGATCCGGAAGCTGGACCTGACCTTCGTCTGGGCCCACGAGCTCGAGGTCAAGGGCTTCGTGGGCTACGGAATGGAAGAATGGGGCGGCGGTCGCGCCCACACCTTCGAGATCACCCGCCAGCTGCTCATGGAGACCCGTGCACCGGTGGACCGCATGATCACCCACGTCTATCCGCTCGGTCAGTACCGGCAAGCCCTGTCCACGGCCGCCAACCGCCGGAAGTCGGGCTCCATCAAGGTTCTCCTGGACCCACTGGCTGGATGAGCCCTCGCTCCAACGCTCCTCGGGTCATCGTGGTCGGCGGCGGCGTCATCGGGGTGAGCTGCGCGTACTCCCTCGCCGTCGCCGGTGCCGAGGTGACCCTCCTCGAGCGGGGGCGGGTGGCCGGAGAGGCGTCCTTCGGCAACGCGGGGACCGTCTCCGCCGGCCACCCTCCTCTCAACAAGCCCGGGCGTGTCCAGCAGGGGCTGGCCCGTATGTTCGATCCTTCCAGCCCCCTTCACATCCCGCCCCGTTGGGATCCTTCCCTCTGGCGCTGGCTGCTGGACTTCGCGCGGGCCTGCACCCACGAGCGGGTGGAAGCGGCCATGGAGGTCATGGCTCCCATGGGGCATCGCACCTTGGAGCTGTTCGAGCGGTTCGTCGCCGAGGAGGAGATCTCCTGCGGGTTCCGTCGGGAGGGCTACTACGACGTGTGCTTCACGGCGGCGGGGCTGGCGGAGGCGGTGGCCGAGGCCGACCTGATAAGGCCCCACGGCTACGCCCCGGAGCGTCTCGGGCCTTCCGAGCTCCTTGAGCGGGAGCCGGCCCTGACCCCGAACGTCGCCGGTGGGGTCTTCCATCCCGAGTCCGCCACGGTGGACCCTCTGGCGTTCACCCGCGGGCTCGCCGAGGCCGCGGCTCGGCGTGGGGTCCGCATCGTGGAGGGAGTCCGCGTCACGGCCATCGGTGACCGGGGCGCCGACGGACGCGTGCGCACCGCCGACGGAGGACGCCACGCGGCCGACGCGGTGGTCCTGGCCACGGGTCCATTCAGCCTCGACCTGGCGGCCCGTTCGGGGTTGCGGCTGCCGGTACAGCCGGGCAAGGGGTACCACAGAGACCTTCCGGTGGGACCCGGAGGCGCGCCGCGTCTGCGGATCGCATGTGTGCTGCACGAGTCCTCGGTGTTCTGCACCCCCATGGGAGACCGGCTCCGACTGGCGGGAACCATGGAGTTCTCAGGGGAGAGTCGGACCCTCCGGGCCGAGCGGCTGGGGCAGCTCGAGCGGGCGGCCTCGGGGGCCTTCCCCTCCCTCGAGCACGCCCACCCCTTGTCCGAATGGTCGGGCCTGCGGCCAGTGAGCGCCGACGGACTCCCCATCGTGGGCGAGCTGCCCGGGATGCCCGGCACCTGGATCGCCACGGGTCACGGCATGCTCGGTCTGACCCTGGGACCCGTCACGGGCGAGATCGTGGCGAACGGCGTGCTGGGCGGGTCCGAGGATGCGACTTCCCTGGCGCTATCGCCTCGCCGGTTCCAGTCTTAGCGCGTCGGCACGACGGACACCACGGCCCCAGGGGGCCGCTCGAGCATTGGAGGCAGGGATGACCCTTTCGAGACGCGAATGGCTCAGGATCACGGCAGGGGCGAGTGCCGCTTTCGCGCTCGAGGGGTGCGGGGGCTCGGAGGGCGGGGGCGCGGGCACGGAGACACCCGCCGCCGAAGCGCCCACGACCTCCGGGGCTCCGGTGACCCTCGCCTCCGGACGGACGCCCAGCGGGATCCTCACCCGCCAGATCCCCTCCAGCGGGGAGCAGATTCCGGTGATCGGTCTCGGGGGCGCGAACACCTTCTCCGAGACCGCAGGAGACGAGGACTTCGACACCATCGGTGACGTGCTCGAGGCCCTGGTGGGTGGTGGTGGGCAGGTGTTCGACACCGCCGCCGGATACGGGGCTTCCGAGGAGGTGGCTGGACGGGTGGCCAGCGAGCGGGGCATCGCCGAGGGCATGTTCTGGGCGACCAAGGTGAACGTCGCCGGTCGAGGAGGGGGAACTGCGGATCCGGCGGCCGCCATGGCTCAGGTGGAGCGTTCCTTCGACCGTCTCAGGATTCCTGTCATCGACCTGATCCAGGTCCACAACATGGGTGACCCTCCCACGCAGCTGGGGATCCTCCGGGAGCTGAAGGACGAGGGGCGTATCCGCTACATGGGGATCACCACCACCAGCGAGAGCCAGTACGACCATCTGGCGCAGGTGATGACCGACCACCCCCTGGACTTCATCGGCGTGGACTACGCCGTGGACAATCGAGCGGTGGAGCAGACGATCCTGCCCCTGGCCCGGGCCCGCGGGATCGCGGTCATGGTGTATCTGCCCTTTGGTCGGAGTCGCATGTGGGCGCGCATCGGAGACCGCCCAGTCCCGGAGTGGGCGGCCGAGTTCGACGCCACCACCTGGGCCCAGCTGATGCTGAAGTTCGTCATCGCCCATCCGGCCGTCACCGTGGCCACTCCGGGGACCAGCGATCCGGAGCACATGACCGACAACTTGGGTGGAGGCATGGGACGGCTCCCCACCCCCGAGCATGTCCAGCGAATGATCGAGTTGGTGGAGAGCCTCCCTATGGCGTGACGCCGGTGCCGTCTCCGGCGGCGCTCAGCTGGCGCGGGCCTCGGGTTGGACCATTCCGGCGGCCTCCACCTCGACGAACCAGGCGTACTCGTTGGGTAGATGCCTCACAATGCCGTTGGCGAGCCTCACTTCCAGCTCTTGAGCGTCCTTCCTGAGGCAACGCACGGTGTCCCCTTCACGCATCCCCAGCTCCAGGCAGTGGTCTTGGACCATGCCGAAGAGAATCTTGCGGATCCGATAGGGGCGGAGGTCCCCGTGCCTTACCTTTCCGAGGGATTCCGTCCAGGGCAGACCTTCTGTGCGTCCCGTCATGCTGTCGCCTCCTTGCGGCGTGTGCTCCGACCCCGACGGCGCGCTTGACCGCACCAGCCGGGGGAAACAGCCGCCTGCAAGAGTCGGGCCGCATTTCTGGAAGGAACCGCGGGGCCCGAACCGGGTGCGGCGCCGCGAATCTCCGCGCGCCGACCTGCTAGAGGTCCAGGGGAATCACGTCGGGGCGGACGCGACTGTGGGGCTGGTTTCCGTCCACGTCGATCCCTTCCAGGCGCAACAGGGCGATCTTCGCCGCCAGGCCGCCCCCGAACCCGGTGAGGCGCCCGCCGGCGCCCACCACCCTGTGGCAGGGGATGACGATGGGAATCGGATTCGCGCCTACGGCCTGGCCCACCGCGCGGGACAGCTCCGGTCCGCCAAGCTCTTGGGCCAGAGCACCATATGAAGTCACCGTCCCGTAGTCGAGGGCCAACAGCCGCTCGTACACCCGGCGCTGGAAGTCCGTGGCTACCATCCCGAGATCCAGCGGCACGTCGAAGACCTTGCGATCCCCCGCGAAGTACTGCTGGAGCTCCACCACGGCCTCACGGAGGAGCTCCGGGTACTGCTCCGGGGGATCGACGTGATGCTCGTCGGGGAGTGGGCCGAACTCGATGTGGCGAAGCCCCTCGGCGGACACCCATATCGTCACCGGACCCGCGCGGGTCTCGGGAAGGTGAGCCGAGTGGACCTCCATCGGGCTCAGGTCGCCGGCTCCTCGGCGCTTCGGCGCAGGGCCTCGCGTAATGCGTCGAAGCCAAGCAGAGCGCACTTCACTCGAACGGGGAACTTGCTGACCCCCTGCAACGCCCGGAGATCCCCGAGCTTTTTGTCGCGGGCGGCCTCTTCGTCGCCGTGCATGACGGAGGTGAATCGGTCCGCCAGGCTCTCGGCGTCGGTCAGCGTCCGACCGGTGAGCAGCGTGGTCATGATGCTCACCGCGGCCTGCGAGATGGAGCAACCCTGTCCCACGAACTTGGCGCTCTCGATGGTGTCGCCGTCGATGCGGAGCTGGAGACGGATCTCGTCTCCGCAAACGGGATTCGCCATGTGGACCTCCACGGTCCGATCCTCGAGGTCGCCCTTGTTACGGGGACTCTTGTAGTGCTCGAGGATGAGCTGCTGGTACAGGGAGTTGAGCTGCGGTGTCTCCATGGGCTCCTCGTGCCGGGACGGTACGACAACATACGGTCGCGTAAGCGCGTGGCGCCACGCCGCCCGGAAGGTGCCCGACGACCTCGGGACTCAGGCGAAGATGCCGCGTACCTGTTCGAGGCCGTCCACCAGGCGGTCCACGTCCTCGGTGGTATTGTAGAGGTAGAACGATGCCCGCGCGGTGGCGGGTACGTCGAAGTGCTTCATCACGAGCTGGGCGCAATGGTGGCCTGCGCGAACGGCCACGCCTTCCGCATCCAGGATCGTGGAGATGTCGTGGGGATGCGCGTCGTCCATGGAGAACGACAGCACGGCCGAGCGCTCGTCCAGTGAGCGCGGTCCGTACACGCGGACGCCCTCGAGGTCCTGGAACCGTTCCAGGGCGTAGCGGAGGAGCTCCCGCTCGTGCGCGGCGACGGCGTCCATTCCGATCTGGGAGAGGAAATCCACCGCCGCCCCGAAACCGATGGCGCCCGCGATGTTCGGCGTTCCGGCCTCGAACTTGTGCGGCACCTCGGCCCACGTGCTCTCGTCCCGGCCCACCAGGCGGATCATCTCTCCGCCTCCCTGGTAAGGGGCCATCTCCTCGAGGAGCTCTCTGCGCGCCCACAGGGCGCCGATTCCCGTCGGGCCACACATCTTGTGGCCACTGAAGGCGTAGAAGTCCACGTCCAGCGCCTCCACGTCCACCGGGGCGTGCACCGCACCCTGGGCGCCGTCCACCAGCACGCGAGCTCCCACGGCCCGAGCCGCTTCCACGATCCGCTCCACGGGGTTCACGGTGCCGAGGGCGTTGGATACGTGGGAGACGGACACGAGCTTGGTGCGCTCGGTGATCACCTGGTCCAGGTCGTCCAGGACCAGACGCCCTTCCTGGTCCAACTCCAGGTAGCGGATCACGGCTCCCGTACGCCGAGCCAGGAGCTGCCACGGAATGATGTTGGAATGGTGCTCCAACACCGAGATGACGATCTCGTCGCCTTCAGCCAGGTTGTCGAGGCCCCAGGCGTTGGCCACCAGGTTGATGGCCTCGGTGGTCCCCCGGGTCCAGATCAGCTCGTGGGGATCGGTGGCGCCCACCCAGGAAGCCACCTTCCCGCGGGCGCCCTCGTAGGCGTCGGTGGCCCTCCGCGAGAGCTCGTGGATCCCTCGGTGGACGTTGGCGTTGTCCTGGTGGTAGTACTGGTTGAGGACGTCCAACACCGCCCGTGGCTTCTGGGAAGTGGCCGCGTTGTCCAGGTAGACCAGAGGCTTTCCATGGACGGTCTGGGCCAGCGCGGGGAACTCGGCGCGCACCGCCCGCACGTCCAGGCTTCCGCCGGAGGACGTGGGCGTGGTCACGCCACGTCCACGTAGATCCCGTCGTCCCGGACTTCCACCGGGAAGGATCTCACGGGCCGAACGGCGGGGAGCGTCTTCCGCGCCCCCGAGCAGGCGTCGAAGCGAGCCCCGTGGTATCTGCATACCACGTTTCCACCCTCCAGCTCACCGTCGGAAAGCGGGTACGCCTCGTGGGAGCACTGGTCCTCCAGAGCGCACAGCTTGCCTTCCACGTTGGCCAGGACCACGGCCTGCCCATGGGCCATCACGCCCTTCAGCCGGCCGGCCGGGCACGCGCCCACGTCGGCCACGCGCACCCATTCAGACATGTTCCGCGAGCTTCTCTTCGATGACGCGCGTCACCTTCTCCACCACGCCGCCGAGGGGGAGGCGGGCCAGCACCTCTCCGAGAAAGCCCAGCACCACCAGGCGCTCCGCGGTGAGACGGTCCAGGCCCCGGCTCATCAGATAGACCTTGGCCTCGGCATCGACCTCTCGGACGGTGGATCCGTGGGAGCACTTCACGTCGTCGGCCTCGATCTCCAGGTTCGGCAGCGAGTCCGCGCGAGCCTTGCCGGACAGGAGAAGGTTCCGGTTCGTCTGGTAGGCGTCGGTCCGCTGTGCTCCGGGGTGTACCCGGATGATCCCGCGAAAGACGGCGCGGCTCTCCGCGTCGAGGGCACCCTTGTAGAGGAGATCGCTGGATGCGTTCGGCGCGATGTGGTCCTGGCTGGTATTGAAATCGAAGTGCTGGTTCTTTTCCCCGAAGTAGAGCCCCAGCATGTCCGAGTTTGCCCCCGGGCCCAGGAGCCGGGCGTTGAGATCCACGCGGCTCACCGTGGCGCCGAGCCCGACGTTCAGCGTGTCCAGGGTGGCGTCGCGTCCCGCCAGCGTCCGCTGGACGGACTGGAAGAAGGCGCCGTCACCGAGGCGCTGCAGGGAGACGTACTGGACCTGGGCGGCTTGCCGGGCGATGACCTCCACGGCGTTGGAGACCAGGGTCTGGCGATCGAATCCGTCGGACAGCACCTCGTCCACGTAGGAGACCTGGCTGGCCTCCTCGGCGACGATGAGGACGCGGCTGAAGTAGGCCGTGCCCGCCTCCGACTTCCAGCGGGTGATGCGCACGGGGTGCTCGAGCCTCACGCCCCGGGGCACGTACAGGAAGATCCCGTCGTTCCACAGCGCCGCGTTCAGCGCCGCGAACTTCCCCTCCTCCGGTGGCACGGCGTCGGTGGCCAGGTGCTCACGCACCAGGTCCTCGTACGCGTCCAGCGCGTCGTGGAGGGACATGAGCACAACGCCCTTGTCGGCCAGGCCTTCGTCGATGTCGGTGTGGACCACGTGCCCGTCGATGAGGACCAGGTGGCCGGAGGCCTCCCGATCCTCCGCCATGGCGTCCTTCAGCCGCTCGGGCCAGACCTCCGGGTCGTCGGGCGCGGTGGGTGCGTCACTCAGGCGGAGCGAGGACAGGTCCAGCTTCTTCTTCAGGTCGGTGTAGCGCCACTCCTCGAGCCTGGTCGTCGGGAGCGGCGTGCGCTCGTAGACGTCCCAGGCGTGAGCGCGGCGGTCCTTCAACCAGCCGGGCTCGCCCTCTGAAAGTCGCTGGACCGCTGCGCCGTTGAGGGCGTCGGTGATGCCTTCCATGAAGCCGATATCTTGCATGGGTTCGTCGGTACGATGGTGGACGCCGGTCAGCCGACCGAGCCCTCCATCTCGAGCTCGATGAGGCGGTTGAGCTCCACG
>CAYGKI010000007.1:0-4269 GCA_964350235.1 uncultured Gemmatimonadaceae bacterium
CTTCATGTCGTCGGGGAGACCGAACCACTCGATGGTCATGGGGAACATCCAGTCGGAGGCACGCGGCACCAGCTCCCGCGCCTCGCCACCGGCCTTGGAGAGACGCCGCATCCAGACCTCGCCGTGGCGCAGATGGAAGGTCTCCTCCATCCCGATCTTCACCAGGGCGCGCTTGAGAGGGCCGTACGAGGTGTTCTCGTGGACGTCCGTGAGCAGGGTGATGCCGGCGCGATCGAAGAACCCCGTGGCCACCACCAGCTCGGCCCAGTTGTCCAGCGGCTGGTCGAAGCCGTAGGGGTGCTTGAACTCGTGCGGCTGCCGCCCGTACACGAGCTGCTCCTTGGACTCCCCCAGATCCTCGAGGAGACGGTACGCGATGTTCGCGTGAGCGAGCTCGTCCTGGATGATGGCGTGCGCCGCGACCTGCGTGTTGTTCGACGGAGCGTAGCGCGCGGCCATCCAGTAGGAAGGCGCACTCATGAGCTCGGTGTCCGCCTGGACGGTGAGCTGGACCTTGAGCGCCTTCTTGTACCCCTCGGTCATCTCCTCGGGGCTCTCGACGATGTAGCCCTCCTGGACCTTCCGAATCAGCTCTTCATCGGTGAACTGGGTCATGTTCGCCCTCTCTGGTATGACACTTTCATCTCGACAGACGAAAGAGTGTGATATGAATGTGGGCCACAAGCGGCGCGCGGGCAATACCGGCGCGTCCTCACGCGATCACAAGCCCAGCGACGACCGGACCAGTGGGTTCATCCGCTCCGGTGTCCACGGAGGATTGAAGGTCAGCTCCACCTCGGCGGTCTCCACTCCGTCCACGGAGAGGATCGCTTCCTTGGCCTGCTCCACGATCTCCCCGGCCACGGGGCACATGGGCGAAGTGAGCGACATGATCATCTTCACGTCGGCGTCCTCCACCTCGATGTCGTAGATCAGGCCCAGGACCACGAGGTCGATGCCCAGCTCCGGGTCCTTGACGCCCTTCAGTGCCTTCTCGATTTCCTTCTCGGTGACGGCCATGCCTTCCTCATCTGTGGTCGTGGGGGGGATCCGGTCTACCGACGCCCCGGGCGAATGATCCGGTCAACCTTCGCCGGCTTCCGTCTCACCTTCCCGGCCACCGACGCCGGCATCGAAGGCCGCCGCGGCCCGAGCGACCGCATCCGATCCCGAGCGTCCGGCACCCTCGTCCCCTCCGGCCCGGCCCACCAGGATCGCCGTGATCTCCAACGCGTCTTCGTCTCCGGGCCCGGACTCGGCCACACGCTTCACCAGGGCACCGAGTCTCTCCCGGGCGCTGGGGTACCTCCCCCTGGCCGACAGGAACTTCCTCCCCTGGATCACCGAGTCGCTGGGACCCTCGCTGAACGCCAGAAGGTGGTCCCCGGGCGCCAGGCGGAGCCGCTTGGCGTGATAGTCGATGTCGTCGTCGGAGCCCAGGGCGGGGGCATCCGGGACCAGGTCCTCATGGGATCCGTCGGCGCGCACCAACGTTCCCGCGCACGCCCCGGCGGTGGCCCATTCGATACCCTCCTCCGACAGTACCGCCAGCCCGCAGCTCACAGAGCCCGAGATGCCGTCCACCCAGCCTGCCCGCAATCCACGGTTCACGCGACCAAGGAGCTGGCCGAGACCCGGGATGGGGTCCTCGGCGAAGTCGCGCAGGAGGCCGCGGACGGCCAGGAGGCGATGCGCCGACGACAGGCTGGCCTGATCCGCCTTGAGCACGGCCAGCGCCAGTCGGCCGTCCCACAAGAGGAACCAGTCCCAGAGCGCGGATCCTTCCCCGTCGTCCAGGGTGGCGGTGAGGCCGGCGAGGTCGTACCCGGACAGGCTCGGCGCGCCCCTGGGCAGCAGGCGGCTCCGCACCATGCGGTTGTACTCGGTGAGCGCACCCCGTGGAGACGTGTCCAGTGGCTCCATGGGGCGTGAAGCGGCCTTGACCGCGACCTCGGAGCCCAGCGCCCGGGCGAGATTCCGCAGAAGGCGGGGCGCCAGAGAATCCTCTGGGCCGAGGGTCTCCAGGAAGGGCTCACGGGGGATCCCGATAAGGAAGCTCTGCTCCGAGGTCCGCGCGGTCATCGGGCGAGCGACCTCGTCCAGGAGCGCCAGCTCGCCGAAGGCCTGCCCTTCCCGCATGACGGACACGATCTCGGGGACCCCTCTCACCTCCCGGGTCAGCTCCACCGCCCCACGCACCACGACGTAGAAGCGGTCGCCCTCCTCCCCCTCCTCGAACAGCGTCGCTCCGGCGTCCTTGACCACGGGCTCCGAGATGTCCTGGATGCGCGACAGGTCGTGATCCGGAAGTCCGCGGAAGAGCTCGACGTCGCGCAGCGCCGCGCCCACGTTCGCCCGGGTCTCCTGCACGACGAGCTCGGCGATCTTCTGCAGGCCCTCGTCGGAGACGCTGGCGAGAACCGGGTTGGCCCGGAGGGAAGCGATGACGTCGGCGGTGACGGTGCCGATGGAGCCTGAACTCATGAAGGGGTTCTCCCTTTTCTTCTCTTTGGGGGGAGGCGGACGAAAAGTCTCTGAAGGATACGCAGGGCCCCCGCTCCCTGCCACGGCGCAACAGGTTCCCGCGGGATCCGCCGTCTCGCTCAGCGCCGAGCCACCTCGGGATAGCGGGCGCCGAGCCATTCGAAGACGCCCTTGAGCAACCAGGCGGCGGCGCCGGCCAGCAGCCCCAGGGCCGCCCAGCGGAGGAGCACGGCGACCAGGGCGAGGTCCAGCGCCGGAAGCCCCACGTCGTATTGCACGAGGTCCGCCCCCCGTTCCAGCATCCAGTGCCATCCGGTGTGGGCCAGAACCGCCGAGATCACGATGACGCCCGCCGTCTCCGGAATCCCCTTCCGGAAGGCCAGAGCCAAGGCCGGCGCCATGAGCAGCAGGACGAAGATCTGCCCGAGCTCCACCCCCACGTTGAAGGCAAGGAGCGAGGCGAGGAGGTGACCGCCGGCGAACTGGAGGGACTCGGACAGGGCGAAGGAAAAGCCGAATCCGTGCACCAGCCCGAACCCGAAGGCGATGCCCCACCTGAGCCTGAGCTTGGCGCCGAGGATGTTCTCGAACGCCATGTAGACGATGGAAAGGGCGATGAGCGTCTCGATGAGGGGCGGAAACCAGAGGGCGTCCGGGGCCAGCCCCAGGGCCGAGGCGATGAGGGTGATGGAATGGGCCACCGTGAACGCGGTCACGATGGGGATCAGCGCGCGGACGCTGCGGAACGGCACCACCAGGCACAGGAGGAAGAGGAGGTGGTCGATGCCGTCCAGGATATGGTCGAATCCCAGGACGACGAATCGGAAGGCGGCCTGGTGCCACCGCGGGTCGAGGCGGACGAGGCCGGGATTCCCGGTGTACTGGAAGACACGCTCGGTGTCCGCGTCCGGAAGGAAGCGGAGGACCGTCACGGTGCGGAGGCCCAGGTGGGCGAAGCGTGGATCGATGGAAAACTCGGAAGCCTCGGACGCCACCGGCACCTCGAACAGCACGTCCAACGCCGCCTGCTGCCAGAACAGGTCCGTCTCGTCGGGGAGCGGCGCCGCCCTCACGTTGGCCAGCGCGTCGTCGTACTCGGCGAAAGAGCGGTCGCCGGGCGCCGCGACGCGCGCCGCCACCAGCTCGAGCCCCTCCAGCGCCCGACCGTCCTCGTAGAACGAGACGTAGGTGCGCCCCAGCCACTGCCGGGCCGCGTCCCGGATCATCTCCTCCGACTCGGAGATCTCCAGATACCCCGGACCGCGCAGTGGGAACTCGTAGTCGCGCATGGCCTCCAGCGGCACGCGCACCAGGAGCCGCAGGCGGCCCTCCTCCGGCTTCACGAAGGCCTGGATGGTGACATCCGCCGGGATCTCGTGGGCCTCGGGCCAGGAGGGCAGGAGGAGCACGAACGCCACCAGCAGGGCGGCGGTTCTGGGCAGGGACAGCCCGGACAAGCGTGACATGGGGCCCATGGTCTTCGGGTCGCTCGGTGAGAAGGGCGGCGAAGGTAGCGCCGGATTGCCGAACCGGCCAAGGGCGCGTAGCCTATCCCGAACTGTTCACCGTGGTCGGCCCGCAGCCCGGGGCGGCCTCTGGAACGCCTCCATCGGAGTGCCGCCATGCAGAAGCGCAGGATCACCATCGGAACGGGTCTGCTCGCAGGAGCCATCGTCCTCGCGTGCGCCTCCGAGGCCATGGACCAGGTCGCCATGGGCCAGGTGGGCGAGGACGGCATGGCGCTGATCGAGCGGTGGGTCGTTCCTTGACTCCGCAGTAGTCGGC
>CAYGKI010000007.1:4279-22916 GCA_964350235.1 uncultured Gemmatimonadaceae bacterium
TCCGTTCTGGCCCCAGCCGCTTCCCGACCACTGGATCCTGGGATCGGTGGTGGGCGTGGGCGTGGACTCCCGCGACCACGTGTACATCATCCACCGGGGCGCCATGACCCTGAACGCGCGCACGGAGATGGGCGCCGCCACGGAGCCGCCCACCGGGGAATGCTGCGTGCCGGCACCCTACGTGCTGGAGTTCGATCCCGACGGCAACCTGGTGAACGCTTGGGGCGGCGAAGGCGAGGGGTACACATGGCCTTCGTCCAACCACGGCATCTCCATCGATCCCATGGACAACATCTGGATCGGCGGAAACGGCGGCGGCGACAGCCACGTCCTGAAGTTCAGCCGCGACGGGACCTTCCTGGCCGAGTTCGGCATCCCCGGCGAGACCAGCCCCAACTCCAACAGCACAGAGTTCTTCGGGCGCCCGGCCAAGATCTCCTTCGACGCCGAGGCCGAGGAAGCGTACGTGGCCGACGGGTATCTCAACCGCCGCGTGGCGGTGCTGGACATGAACACCGGTGACATCAAGCGCTTCTGGGGCGCGTACGGGAACACGCCCTCCGACGAGAACCCCGGTCCCTACGACCCCGACGCCCCGCTCATCGACCAGTTCCGGACCCCGGTGCATTGCGCCGAGCCCACGGCGGACGGCCACGTCTACGTCTGTGACCGGCCCAACAACCGCATCCAGGTCTTCAGGAAGGACGGGACCTTCGTCGACGAGATCCAGCTCGCCCCGCGCACGCTGGGCGACGGGTCCACGTGGGACATCGCCTTCTCGCGCGATCCCGGTCAGACCTACATGTACGTGGCCGACGGAAAGAACATGAAGGTCTACGTCATGGACCGTCTCGGCCTGGAGGTCCTCACCAGCTTCGGTGACGGCGGCCGGCAGCCCGGGCTGTTCTTCGCCGTGCACTCCATCGCCACCGACTCCCAGGGCAACATCTACACCACCGAGACCTACGAGGGTAAACGGGTGCAGAAGTTCCTCTATCGCGGGATCGGCCCGGTCCGTGCGGAGGACCAGGGCGCACCCTGGCCCCAGGACCGGCTGCCGGGTTAACCGGAAGGGTCGGAGCCGCCGGATCATTGACGGCGGCGGCTCCCATATCTTCCTTGGTAGCTGAGTATCGTCCGGCCAACCACCTCCCGTCCCCACCGGAGTTACCCATGCTGAACGTGAAGTCGATGACCACCCTGTTGATCACGGCCACCTTCGCCGCCTGCGGCGGTGGCGACACGGCCGCTGAGCACGAGATGGCCGGCGAGGCCGAGATGGCCGCCGCTCCGGCCTCCATGTCGGAAGCCGGTTGCTTCCTCCGCGGCGCCACCATGGAGGAGACCGCGGACCGGCCCAGCCCGCTTCGGACGGTGGAGTTCTCCGTCGGCGAGACCAGCGCGCTCCTGTGCTACGGTGCGCCTTCCGCTCGCGGCCGGGTCATGATCGGCGAGGTGGACCCGTACGGCCAGCTGTGGCGCACCGGCGCCAACGAGGCCACGGCCATCCATCTCGACGGACCGGCCACCGTCGGCGGAGTCTCTCTCGCCGCGGGAAGCTACTCCCTGTACTCGCTGCCCACCGAGGGCGATTGGGAGATCTTCCTGAACAGCAACTACGAGCGGTGGGGCATCCCCATCAGCGACGAGGTCCGGGCCACGGAGGTGGGAAGCTTCACGGTGACGCCCGAGGCCACCGATGAGATGGTCGAGACGCTCACGTTCTCGTACGAGGCCACCGACGGAGCCTCGGGCGAGCTCGTCCTCGAGTGGGAGAATCGGCGCATCCGCATCCCCGTCGCCGCAGGGATGTAACCAGCCCGGGGTAGATCCCCGAGCCGGCACGAACAGGAAGCCCCCGGCGCCAGTTGGCGCCGGGGGCTTTTCCTTTCCGCCCACGGGCCCGGGTCGTCACCGGTAGGGGTCGGACGTGGCCAGGTGCTTCGTCACGTAGTCCGAGACACCCTCCTCCACGGTCCGGAACGGCCTCTCGTATCCGGCGGCGCGAAGGCGGTCCATGGCCGCCTGCGTATAGTACTGGTAGCGGTCCCGGATCTCCTCGGGCGTGTCCACCCAACGCACGTCGAGCTCGCGACCCACGGCACCGTAGAGCGCGCCCATGAGCTCCAGCCAGGTCTGGGCCCGCCCCGTCCCCAGATTGTACAGGCCGCTGACGTCGCGGTGCTCCATGAGCCACAGCATGACGTCCACGCAATCCTTCACGTACACGAAGTCCCGCATCTGCCCGCCGTCCTCGTAGTCGGGACGATGCGACCTGAACAGGGTGACGGGCTTGCCCGCCGCCGCGTCGGGGTAGGCCTTGGTGACCACGCTGCGCATGTCCCCTTTGTGGTGCTCGTGGGGCCCATAGACGTTGAAGAACTTCAGCCCCACCCATTGGGGCGGACGCCGCGCCCCCGACGCCACCTCGCGCAGCACCCAGCGGTCGAAGAGGTGCTTGCTCCAACCGTAGGCGTTGAGGGGGAGCAATCGGGCCAGGGCGTCCGGATCCGGGTCGTCCTCGAACCCTTCCTCGCCGTCGCCGTAGGTCGCCGCGGAGGACGCATAGATGAGCGGGACGTCTCGGGCGGCGCACCAACGCCAGATCTTCTGGGAAAGGCGCACGTTGGTGTCGACGATCAGGTCGGCGTCGGTCTCCGTGGTGGCGGAGATGGCGCCCATGTGCACCACGTATCGCACCTCGTCTCCACGACGGACCAGGAAGTCGTCGAGGCCGGCGGGATCCACCAGCTCGTCCAGCCCGCGGCGGCGGAGGTTCTTCCACTTCTCCCCGGACCCCAAGCGATCCACCACGCTCACCCGACCGACACCGGTCGCTTCCAGGCCGGCCACCAGGTTGGAGCCGATGAACCCGGCACCTCCGGTCACGACGATCACTGTACCCTCCCTTCCTCTCGATACCCTGGGTGGCTCAAGCTGACGCTCCTGATGATCGCCCGCCGCGGCCCGTGCGTCACCCCGTGGACTTGGGCGGCAAAGGCACGAACGCCGAGGTGCGCCGCACGTAGTCCGCGTACCCGGGCCTCCGTTCCTCGATATCGCGCTCCAACAGCGTCACGCCGGAGACCTTGAGCAACAGGAAGGTCATGAGCGCGGGCCCGAACACCGTCCATGCACCCCCGCCCCCCACCGCCAGCAGCCACGCACCCCACCACATCACGGCGTTCCCGAAGTAATTGGGATGACGGGAGTACCGCCAAAGGCCCGAGTCCAGGACCGCGCCACGGTTGTCCGGATCCGCCTTGAAGCGCTCGAGCTGGCCGTCGGCCATGGCCTCCACCACGATCCCCGCGAGCATAATCGAGGCGCCCGCCACGTCGAGGATGCTCAGCGGTGCCGAGGAGGTGGCTGCCACCAGTAGGGGCGCGGATACGAGCCACAGCAGTACGGCCTGGAGCCAGAACACGGTGACCAGGCTGCGGATCGCCCACGCATCACCGTGCTCTTCCCGCCATGCCTGGTACCGGGAGTCCTCTCCGGACCGGAGATTGCGCCGGATGAGATGACTCCCCAGACGAGCCGCCCAGATCCCCACCAGGGCCGTCACCAGCCACCCTCGGGTCGCCCGCTCCGGAGCCAGCACCAGGTAGGTGGTGCAGACGAGCAGGAAGCCCGGGGCCCAGAAGGGATCGACGATGCTGGCGTCGCGGCGCTTCAAGCTCACCACCCATAACACGGTCATGGCGCCGGCCACCACCGCGAGCCCCGTCAGGGCGATGTCGAGATGCTCCAACGTGGTCCCTCCTCTTCCCGTAGGTGACGCAAGCTACCGCTTCGTCCTCGGCCTGCGTTCATCGACCCTCGCTTCCCGCGCCACGGCGTCCACCAGATCGCTGAAGATGACGGCATGGAAGGGATAGATCCCGTACCAGTAGAGCCAGCCCGAGAAGCCGGTAGGCGCGAAGAAGGCCGTCTGAACCAGCTTGGTGCCCCCTTCCTCCGGAATCGCCTCGAACTGGAGCCAGGCGCGGCCCGGCACCTTCATCTCCGCACGCAAGCGGAGGAGCCGACCCGGCCGCCACTCCTCCACCCGCCAGAAGTCGATTGCCTCTCCGGGGTAGAGCTCGCTGGGGTGGCGCCTCCCTCGTCGGAGCCCCGGCCCGCCCACCAGCTGGTCCAGGAAGCCTCGGATCTCCCAGGCCCAACGCCAAACCAGCCACCCTCGCTCACCGCCGAGGCTGGAGAACGTCCGCGCCACGGCCTCCGGCGGAGCGTCCACGAAGCGCGTGCGCACCTCGCGAATCAGCCCTTCACGGTCTTCGAGCCGAACTTCCGGGTCGGTGTCCCCACCGCTCACCGTCCACCGCGTCGCCACGTCCGCCGCGCGGGTGCGGTCCAACGCTCGCGAGACCGCCTCTGAGTAGGTCATGGGCTCTATCTCGGGGAAGAGGCGTCGCGCGCGCCGGGTGTCGCCCACCACGGGGTGGACCACGCCCTCGATGAGGGGAACGGCCAGGGCGTTGGGAATGGGCGTCACCAGCCCCACCCAGAGCGCGGCCAATCGAGGTGCCAGCACCGGCACCGGAACGATGAGCCTGGGGAGCCCGCGCACCTCCGCGTACCCCTCCATCATCTCCTTGAAGGTCAGAGGATCCGTGCCGATGTCGATGGCGCCGAGGGCGTCCTCTCTGCCGACGGCGGCCACCAGGTAGGCCAGGGCGTCCCGGACGGCGATGGGACGGACCTGGTTGAGAATCCACCGCGGGGCCACCATGGCCGGAAGACGCTCCGTCAAGTAACGGACCATCTCGAACGATGCCGACCCGCTGCCGATCACCGGTCCGGCCCGGAACTCGGTGGTGGGGAGCGCGTCGCTGAGAATGCGACCGATCTCACCTCGACTCTCCAGATGGGAGGACCGCGGACGCCGCTCGTCGTCGGTGGGCAAGATCCCGCCCAGATAGATCACCTGCTCCACTCCGGCGGCTGCCTGGACGAAGTTGCGCGCCGCTTGCCGGTCCCGATCCTCGAAGTCGGAGCCCGATGCCATGGAGTGGACCAGATAGTAGGTCACTTGGATGCCCTCCAGAGCCGGGGGGAGAGACGCGGGATCGAGAAGGTCCCCCTCGACGATCTCCACGCGCTCCGCCCAGCTGCGGGCCGCCGCGCGCTCCGCGTCGCGGGCGAGGACCCGGACCTGGTGGCCCGCACCCAGGAGTCGCTCCACCAGGCGCCCTCCGACGTAACCGGTGGCACCCGTGACCAGAATCTTCTTGCTCATGCCCGCATCGGTTCGTGTCTCCTCCATAGTGGCCGGTACCCGGTCGCCCGCCATCATACCCACCGCCGGCCCTTCGGGTCGACGAGTCCGGCCCTCTCGCGGCGTGGCCTCTCCTGGAAGTCACAGACGTGAGACGGACGGCCCGTCGCCTCTGGTAAGGCCGGTCCCTTGGGATTAGGCTCCGTGGCATCATGACCGACATCAGACGCATCGCCATCACGACCGGAGGCGGCGACGCCCCCGGCCTCAACGCAGTCATCCGTTCCGTGGTCCTGGCGGCCGACCAGCGGGGTTGGGAGGTCTACGGCATCCTGGACTCGTACGACGGGCTCTTCCGCGAAGGCGGCGTCATCCGCCTGGACCGGGAAGCCGTCCGCGGCATCACGCACCAGGGCGGCACGATCCTGGGCACGACCAACCGCGGGAATCCTCTCCAGTACCCCGTACCCGCCGGCGACGGGACGGTCCGGTACGAAGACCGCTCACAGGCGGTTCTCGACGCCCTCGAGGAGCGCGGCATCGACGCGCTGGTGGCCGTGGGTGGCGACGGCTCCCTGGAGATCGCCCACGGCCTGGCGCAGAAGGGGCTGAAGGTCGTCGGCGTCCCCAAGACCATCGACAACGACCTCGAGGCGACGCAGCTGACCTTCGGGTTCCTCACCGCCGTCGAGACCGCGACGGATGCCATCGACAAGCTCCACTCCACCGCCGAGTCCCACGAACGGGTCATGGTGGTGGAGCTCATGGGACGAAATGCCGGATGGATCGCCCTCTTCGCCGGCCTGGCGGGCACGGCGGACGTGATCCTCATCCCCGAGATCCCCTACGACATGGCCAAGGTGTGCGCCAAGGTCCAGGCGCGCTACGACTCCGGTCGGAACTTCGCCATCGTGGTCGTGGCCGAGGGGGCCTTTCCCATCGGAGGCCAGCCCATCTTCAAGACCGCGGGCAGCGGGGAGAAGCGACTCGGTGGGCTGGCCCACCAGGTGGCTGAGGAGATCGCGGAGCGCACCGGTCGGGAGACGCGCGACCTGGTGTTGGGCCACCTGCAGCGCGGAGGTGGCCCCATCGCCTACGACCGCCTTCTGGCCCTGCGCTTCGGGACGGCGGCGGTGAAGCTCATGGCGGAAGGGCACTTCGGCTGCATGGTGGCCCTGGACCCGCCCGAGGTACGTGCGGTGCCCCTCGGCGAAGCCGTGGCGAAGACCAAGCTGGTGCCCCTGGACGGGGACATCATCCAGACGGCGCGGGCCATGGGTGTCTGCCTCGGAGATTGACCGCACCCCCGTCGGCGACTTGCGCCGCCCCTCCCGTGTGCCGAAGGTAGCGTCGCCCACCGGAACGGACCCCGCTTCCCCTTCCTGAGAGCCGCAATGCGCAAGGATCCACCCCCGACCAAGGCCCAGGAGCGCGCACGCTTCAGGCGCACGCTGGTCCGAGTCCTCGCCGTTCAGGTCGTCGCGCTCGCCTTCCTCGCCGCACTCCAACTCCGGTACGGTCTCTAACAGGTCGTCGAGAAAGGGGAGCCCCTGATGCATTGGCTGAACTGGGTCATCGTGGTCGCGTACGTCCTGTACGTCGTGGTGGACGGAATCCGGAAGTCGAAGGGCACCGACTCCCTGGCCGGGTTCTTCATCGCGAACAAGAGCCTTTCCTGGTGGGTGGTGGGGCTCTCGGTCATGGCCACCCAGCTCTCGGCGATCACCATGATCGGGACGCCGGGGCAGGGCGCCACCGACGGAATCCGGTTCATCCAGTTCTACTTCGGGCTGCCCATCGCCATGGTCATCCTGGGCGTGACGCTGGTCCCGTTCCTGCACGGCTCCGGCGTGTTCACGGCCTACGAGTACCTGGAGAAGCGATTCGACGCCAAGACGCGCTCGCTGACGGCGTTCCTCTTCCTCCTGTCCCGGGGCATGTCCGCGGGAACCATCATCGCCGCGCCGGGGGTGGTGCTCAGCGCCATCTTCGGGATCCCTCTGATCTGGGCCGTGGCCCTCATCGGGATCCCCACCGTCATCTACACCATGGTGGGCGGCGTCCAGGCCGTGGCGTGGGCCGACGTGAAGCAGATGATCCTCATCGTCTTCGCCATGCTGGCCATCATGGCGGTGCTCATCGTCCAGATGCCGGTGGCGCCCGACGACGCGCTGCGGATCGCCGGCGCCACGGGCCGCCTGCAGGCCTTCGACTTCTCCTTCGACCTGAGCGAGACCTACACGTTCTGGGGAGGGATCATCGGGGGCACCTTCCTCATGCTGTCCTACTTCGGAACGGATCAGAGCCAGGTCCAGCGGTACCTCACGGCACGGTCCGTGGACGAGGCACGAAGCTCCCTGCTCATGAGCGCGTACTGGAAGATCCCCCTCCAGGCGCTGGTGCTCATGGTGGGCGTGGGCGTCTTCATGTACTACCAGTTCGTGCGTCCGCCGCTGCTGTTCAACCCGGCCCACGAGCAGGCGGTGGTGGACGCCCGCGGCGACGCCTACGGCGACCTGCAGGAGCGGTACGACGAGGTCTTCACACTCCGCTCGGCCGCGGCGCTCGAGGCCGCCGACGCGCCGGACGAGGCCACCGGATCGGCGGCCATGCGGGAGTTCCTCGAGCGCGAGGCCGAGATCCAGGGGATCCGCACCGAGGCTCTGGCCATGGCGGAGGAGGTCACCGGCCGCGACTCGCGGGACGTGAACTACATCATCCCCCGATTCGCCCTGTCCGAGCTCCCCATCGGGCTGGCGGGAATCTTCATCGCCGGCGTCCTGGCCGCCGCCATGTCCAGCATCTCCTCGGAGCTCAACTCGCTGGCCACCACGAGCATCATCGACTTCTACCGCAGATGGGTTCGCCCCGACGCCACCGACGCCCACTACCTCTTCGTGTCGAAGGGAGCCACCGCCTTCTGGGGACTCTTCGCCTGCGTGGTGGCCACCTACGCGGCCACGCTGGGCTCCCTCATCGAGGTGGTGAACCGCTTCGGATCGTTCTTCTACGGATCCATTCTGGGCGTCTTCCTCCTGGCCATGATTCCCGGAACCCGAGGCCGAGGGGCCTTCTTCGGGCTCATTGCCGGTATGGCGCTGGTTGGGTACTTCAACTTCCAGGTCCCCTCCGTGGCCTTCCTCTGGCACAATGTCATCGGGGCCGTGACGGTGGTGGTCGTGGGGCTGCTCCTGAGCCTGGGAGGCCAGCGGGGTGACGCTTCGCCCGCCACGGGGGGCGCTGCAGTCGGCACGGCGGATTGAGGCCCGCCGTCCTCGCCGGGGTCCTGTGGCTGGGCATCCTCGCCGGATGTGACCCGGTCGGCCCTCCAGCCGTTTCCTGCGCCTCCACCGCCGGACCGTCCACCCCCGACGACACGCTGTTCATCCAGCCCCTCCTGGGAGCCCCGCCCCGGAGAGGACGGACGGACGTGCTGGTGCGCGTCGACTCCCTGCACGTCCGTGGCGCGGTGTCGTTCTCCGCTCCACCGCCACCCACCGCGGCGGCGGTGTCGATTGCCCTGACCACGGACGCCACGTTCCAGGGCTGCCTGAATCCGGCGCCGGGAGGGTTTCGCCTCCTCGCCGCCGAGGCGCCCAGGGGGAAGCTCTGGATACGGGTCTCGTCCAACCGACCGGTGGTGGTCCACGCGCCGAGCCTGGCCACGCCTCCTGGAACCGTTCCGGAGCGCAGCGACGCCGCCCTGCCCGGCCCGCCATCCCGCCCGGACCGATTCCTGACCATCGCGCCGGGATCGTCCGCCCGGAGGCGGTGGGACGTGGGGTCGGCCCCGGGGGAGCCGAGATGAAGGATCACGCGACAGAGGCCAACGGGCTGGCCCTCGGTTGGACCGCAGCCCTGGTGGCCCTGGCCGTCCTCTGGGTCAGGAGTCCCTTCCTGGGCGAGCGGGCTGCGTTCCTCATCTGGTCGGGGCCCGCCGCGGTGCTCTCGGTGATCAGCGTTCGCTGGATCCGGAAGCGAGACGTGCGCGAGATCCCCGACAGCCCGCGAATCCGTGGCGCGGTCGGCGCCATATGGCTGATGGCCCTGGGGCTCACCGTCACCGACGTGGGCCGCACCCTGGCGCTGGACGCCCTGATCCTGAGGGATCCCGGACTGGGCGGCCTGGGTCAGCTCCTCCGATGGACGCCCCTGGGCTTCGGGTGCGTCATCTCCCTCGCGGGCCTGGCGGCGGCCCTGGAGGCCCGGTACCGCATCGTCAACCGCCCGCGAACGCCCGCCACGCCTCTGGAGTGATGGAGACGAGGTTCGCGAAGAGCCGGTAGGCACCCGGTACCCGCTGGGACCACTGCCGGAAGAACGAGAGGGCGACGTACACGTACACGCCGTCTCCCACGGAGGAGACGAGGAGGGAACCCCGCCGAGGCGGCTCACCCGGATCGTTCATCTCCAACAGCGGCACGAAGGCATCCGCCCATTCGCTGGCGAAGTAGAGCCCCCTCTCCTGCACCCACCCGTCGAAGTCCTCCCCCGTGAGCCGGTTCGGCGTCGTGAAGACGGGCGCGTCCGGCCTGAGCACGCGGACCGGCTGGGTCTCGATGGAGACCCTCGGCGCCGGCTGCCCGATGACCAGCCGGTGCGGCGCGTACGCGCCGTTCGAGAACTGGTACTGGTTGTACTGGTTCACCACGACGCCACCGCCCCGGGCGAAGTCCAGGATCTGCTCGTTGGCAGCCCGGACATCCTCTCGCGCTTCGTAGGCCCGAACCCCGAGGACCAACACGTCGTACGCAGTGAAATCGCCATTCCTGACCTGGTCGGCGGTCAGGAGATCGACGTCGATCCCCATCTGACGGAGGGCTTCGTGCCCGTCGTCGCCGGTCCCCATGACGTACCCCACCCGGACCCCCTCCCTGGCTTTCACTTCCACCACGGAGATCTCGGTCTCGGCGTCCTCCAGCATGACGGCGCGCTCGATGTGGGGATAGTCGACGAGGGAGAAGCCTTCCGTGAACGTGGCTCCATCCGAAGCCGTGGCCACGGCCCTCAGCCGGTGGGCGCCCGGCACGATCCCGCCCGTGGGCGCGACCTCGAACGTCAACGTCCGCTCGGAGCCGGCTGCCGTAAGCGCGAAGTCCTGGCGAGCGGGGGTGACGCGCCACCCGGCGGGGGCGTCCAGGCGGACGTTCCCGGACGCCCCTCCGTCCGCCTCGGTCCTCACCGTCACGGACACTGGACGGGGCCCGGAGGCCCCGGCGGGCCAAACGGTGCCGGCGGGCGACACGCGCACCGAGACCGCCGGCACCACCAGCACCGGCTCCTCGTACTCGCCCAGGGCCTGATCCAGGCCCACGTAGCGCCACGCCTTCTCCAGCTCCACGCGCCCGTCGTCCAGGTCCCCCAAACCGAACGACACCGTCCCTCGCACCGACGCAGGATCCCGGGGAAGGCCGCGGAGCGAAGGGTCGTCGGGCCAACGGTACATGGCTCCGTCCCTGTCCTCCCGGAGGTAGTAGAGTCCCGACGCTTCGGCGTCGGCGGGAAGCTCCACCTCGAAGCGCCAGGTGGCGAGGGCACCCGGGGCGAGGACGCCGTCGGGACCGAGCCCTTCCCCGCCGGTCCGGCGGACCATCCATCCGTCGTGGCGGAGCCCGAGGGCCACGTCCGGCTCGGCCAGCCCGCGGGCACCACCATTCCAAAGCAGCGCCTCCACCTCCACGGTCTGGCCCGGGACCAGCAGGTCGTCGGAGGCCCGCACGTCGAAGACCACGCCCGCCGCGGATGCCAGGGCGCGCGAGGCGAGCGCCCTCTTCTCCGACAGCGTTTCGACCAGGAGCCGCGCGGCCGGGCTCTCGTCGCCCAGCTCCTGCTCCAGGATCCGGTCCAGCGCGCGCACGGCGACAGCGAGGTCCGCCGCGGCCTCCTGGGCATCGATCCCCAGGTGCACCCGGGCCCGGCGCAGCGCGGATCGATAGGCACCGAGACGGGTGGCCACTCGGGCTCCCACGTCCCCGGGAAGGTCCCCGGTCAAGCCCACCAGCGTGGTGTCGATCCCGGAGAAGACGCTCTCGTCCGCTCGGGGCACGCGTGCGTCGATGAGCACGACGCCGCTGTTCTGGGGCCCCAGGGGCTGGGCCGCACCCATGTCCTGCGACCGGTGCTGGCTGCGGCTGTCCATGGCGACCTGATAGCGCGAGCGGCCGAGGAGCGGATCCATGGCGCCCATGGAGACGACCATCTCGCCCTCCACCGGCGGCGCGTCCGGGAGGAATCTCCTTCGCGAGGTCTGGAGGAGCTTGAGCGGCTGCCACGCCACCAGTCCTCCGGCCAGCTGCTCGGGGAAGCGCGTCGGGTCGCCCGCCGCGCGGAAGGCCTCCCGGGCGACGATGCCCGCGGCCTGATGGTGCCCGTGGCCATCGCTGGGCGTGCCGCTGAACACCGAGACCACGACCTGGGGCCTGAATCTCCGGATCACTTCCACCACGTCGGCCAGGAGCTCCTCACGAGGCCACAGCGAGAGCGCCTCTTCCGCGGTCTTGGAGTATCCGAAGTCGAACGCCCTGGTGAAGTACTGACGCCCCCCGTCCAGGGCCCGGGCAGCCTCGAGCTCTCCCGTGCGAATGACGCCGAGCCCCTCGAAGAGCTCGGGGCCGATGAGGTTCTGCCCTCCGTCGCCCCGCGTCAGGGAGAGGTACGCCGTCTCGGCCCCCTGGCCACGAGCCATCTCGGCGAGGAAGCCCGAGTCCTCGTCGTCCGGGTGGGCGCCGATCATGAGGACGCGCTTCACGCCCTCCAGACGACGGAGAAGGAGCCCGGCGTTCACCGTCCCGGCATCGTCGGACACCTGCGCCACCAGGGCCGAGCCCGTCAGCGCATCCGGGCTCAAGGGGATGGCACAGAGGAAAAGGAGCGCAAGCAGCACGCCCGCTCGCAGGCTCGGGCAATCGGTCATGGAACTCGTCATTCTCGGCATCAAGGCTCCCGGCGGTTCGGCTCGCCGATGGGGAGATCGGATCCGACCATCCCGGTCCCGGCCTCCGGCGTCGTTCAAGACTCGTCCTTCGGCCACGGCATGGCCAGGGAAGAGGGCGCCCGCGCGCTCCCGATCCAGCCCGCCAGGGCAGCCAGCGTCAGGAGATACGGGAAGGCCAGAAACAGCTGATAGGGCAGATCGAGCCCCAGAGCCTGCATGAGGAACTGGAGCGCGGAGGCCGCGCCGAAGAGCAGCGCGGCGGCCAGGACCAGGGGTGGGTTCCACCGACCGAGCACCACCACCGCGATGGCGATGAAGCCTCGGCCGGCGCTCATGTTCTCCGCGAAGGTACCGGCGTGGGCCAGCGCCAGGTGGGCTCCGGCCACGCCGGCCAAGGCCCCTCCGAACACGGTGGCCCAGAACCTCGTCCACCGTACGCGCACGCCGGCGGCCGACGCCGCATCGGGATCCTCGCCCACCGCCCTCAGCTCCAGGCCCCATTCGGTCCTGAAGAGGAAGTACCAGAGCGCGGGGGCCAGCAAGTATGCCATGTAGGCCGTGGGCGCCTGGTCGAAGAGCGCGCTGCCCACCCACGGGATCTGCGACAGTCCCGGCACGGGCATGGGCGCCAGGGTGGGAAGGGTAAGCGCCGTGCCTGTGGCGCCGAAGCGCGCCTGGTAGACGGCCCCCGTGAGACCGAGCCCGCCCAGGGTGACCGCCGTGCCGGTGATGATCTGGTCGGTACCCAGCCCGATTGCGAACGCCGCGAAGACAAGGGCCACCAAGGCTCCGCCCAGCGCGCCCACGAAGACCGCGGGGAGCGCGCCCCCCAGCCACAGCGCGCCCAGAGCGCCCGCCAGCGCCCCGGAGATGATGGATCCCTCCACCCCGATGTTGATGACCCCGCTCCGCTCGGCGATGGCCTCCCCCATGGCGGCCAGCGCCAACGGTACGCCCAGGCGAACCGACGCTTCGAGGAAGAGGGTCACGTCGGTCATGCTCATCCGGCGCCTCCAGGGTCCGGCGTCTCCCGGTCCGGCGCGCCGCCGTCGACATGTCCCCGGGCTCCACCCAGGGCCAGGCTCGCGCGGCGCACCCGGTCCAGCGCCAACACGGAGAGGATGACCAGCGCCTGCATGAAGCTCACCCAAGCCGAAGGGACACCCGCCTCGCGCTGCATGGCGCTGGCACCCCCTTCGAGGGCACCGAACAGCGCCCCCGTGGCGAGCACGGCCAGAGGGCTGAGGCCGGCCAGGAGGGCCACGGCGATGGCGGTATACCCCCAACCCGGGGACAGGCCCTCGTACAGCGCGTAGGTCACACCGGCCACCTCGACACCGCCGGCCAGCCCGGCCACGGCGCCCGAGGTCAGGAAGGCGCCGGTCCATACCGCGTCGGCGTCGATCCCCCCGGCCACGCGAGCGGCCGAGGTGGAAGAGCCCACGGCGCGGAGCCGGAAGCCCGCACGCGTCCGTGCGAGGAAGAAGGTGGCACCCACCGCCACCAGCACGGCGAGCACGAACCCCCAGTGGAGCCGGGTCCCCGGGATCAGCACACCCAGGCGGGCGGACTCCACCATGGCATCCGTCTGCGGAAAGACACCCCGGGACTCCTGGAGCGGGCCGCGAACCAGGTACGACACCAGATGGATGGCCACGAAGTTCATGAGGATGGTCGTGATGACCTCCCCGACGCCCAGACGGGTTCTCATGAGGGCCGGGATCAGCGCCCAGGCCGCGCCGGCCACGCCGGAGGCGACGAGCACGGCCGGCAGGACGAGCACCGGCGGAAGCGCGTCGCCGTTGAGACCGACCCAGACGCCCACGATGGCCCCGGCATAGAGCTGTCCCCCGGCGCCGAGGTTCCACACTCCGGCCCGGAAGGCGATGGCCACGGCCAGCCCGGTGAGGATGAGCGGCACGGCCCGCACGAGCGTCACGGACATGAGCGCGGACGGGCTCCCCACGGTGCCCCGGACCATGGCGCCGGCCGCCTGGCCGGGATCGAAGCCGCCGAGCAGGAGCGCCACCCCGGCGAAGAGGACCGTGACGAGCACGGCGCCCAGCGCCACAGCCAGCGGTCCACGAACACCACGGCGGAGGACGCCACGCGCCACCGCTCGGGCGCCGGTGGTCACGATCCCCCTCCGAGCATGAGCGCTCCGATGGCGTCCCGGGTGCGGGCGTCGTCCGGTACCGGTACGAGCCGTCCCCTGACCATCACCAGGATGCGGTCCGACAGCTCCAGCACCTCGTCCAGGTCCCCCGAGATCAGGACCATCCCCGGAGGCGGCGAGCCGTCACCAGCGGCCACCAGGTCGGCCAGAAGGTCCCTGACGAACCTCGTGGCGGCGATATCCAGGCCGCGGGTGGGGTTCTCCGCCACGAGGAGGTCGCGGGCCACGGAGAGCTCGCGGCCCACGACGATGCGCTGCTGGTTTCCCCCGGAGAGCGCTCCCGCCAGCGTCCCGACGCCGGGCGCCCGGACGGCGTAGTCTCGCCGCACCGCTTCGGCCCGCTGCCGCACGGAAGACCACGGCATGAGGCCCCGCCCCCGGTGGAACGCCAACCCCATGTTCTCGACGAGATCGAAGTCGGCGATGAGGCCCTCGCGCGTCCGGTCCTGGGGAATGAAACCGGTTCCAGCCGGAAGGACGACTTCACCCTCGTGGGGTTCGGTCCGTCCCGCCAGCAAGCGTGCCAGCTCGCGCTGACCGTTCCCCTCCACGCCGGCGACACCGACGATGCGACCCCGCTCCACCTCCAGTGAGACGTCCCGGACCCGCCACCCCGACGCGTCACGGAAGCCGACGCCTCGCAGCGCCGCCACCACCTCCCCCCCCTTTCGCGCCGGGGGGGTCCCCTCCGCCCTCTCCCCGGGCACGGGCGCCTCACCCACCATGGCCCGCACCAGGCGTTCCGGCTCCACCTCCCCCGCGCTTCCCTCCAGCACCGTCCGTCCGTCCCGGAGCACGGTGACACGCTGAGCTACCGCCAGCACCTCGTCGAGCTTGTGCGCCACCAGCGCCACCGCGGTCCCGCTCGACGCCAGCCCGCGGAGCAGCTGGAAGAGGGCATCCACTTCGCCGGGCGTGAGGACGGCGGTGGGCTCGTCCAGCACCAGCACCCGGGGATCGCGCAGTAGCGCCTTGAGGATCTCCACCCGCTGCCGCTCGCCGACGCTGAGATCGGACACGCGCGCCCCCAGGGCTACCTGTAGACCCGTACGCTCCGTCAGGTCCGCGACCCGCCGCCGGACCCGGTCGTAGGGCAGCCCGAACCCTCGGCGCTCCGCCCGCATGCCCAGCGAGAGGTTCTCCAGCACCGTGAGCTCGCCTACCAGCTTGAAGTGCTGGTGGACCATGCCTATGCCGAGGCGCCAGGCGTCCCTCGGGGAAGACAGGGTCACTTCCCGGCCGTCCACCTCCAGCGTGCCCGCGTCCGGGGCGAGCATCCCAGCCAGGATGTTCAGAAGGGTGGATTTCCCGGCACCGTTCTCGCCGAGGACCCCATGGATCTCACCCGCTTCCAGGGAGAGGGTCGCGCCGTCCAACGCCTTCACCGCGCCGAAGCGGCGGCCGATACCCGACATGCGCACCCGGGGTGGGGTCACCGCGCGTCCGGCTCTCCTTCGACGAACGGGACCCGCGGCACATCGAGGCGACCATCGGTGATCTGCTCCCGAGCGGCGTCGATGGCGGCGAGAAGGTCGGCGGGGATCCTGTCGAGCACGAGCGGGTTGGGCACGAAGTCCACGACCCGCTGCTCGGCGCCGGTGTAGATGGCCTCACCGCCGACCTCGCCGGCTTGCCAGCGGCGGGCGGTGGCCAGGAACGCCTCGGGGATGCGGATCACGGCGCTCCCCAGCATGATCTCGGGAGCCACGTCGTTCTGGTCCCGGTTCATCCCCAGCGCCCACGCCACCCGTCCGTCCGCCACCGCTTCCCTCACGGCCTGGAAGACGCCGAACGAGGCGGCGTCCACGTTGTGGATGAGCACGTCCGCGCCGCGACCGAGCTGCGCCACGGCGGCCTCCTTCGCCGCCGCCACGTCGTCCCAGTTCCCGATGAAGGTCTCCAGGATCTCGACGTCCGGGTTCACGGCCCGGGCGCCGGCCTCGAACGCGCGAAACGTTCCCTGCACCGGCGGGATCTCCACCCCACCGACCATTCCCACCACACCGGACGCGCTCATGCCCGCCGCCATCATCCCGGCCAGGTAGCTGCCCTGCTCGAGACGGAAGATCAGCGGGATGACGTTCTCGGTGATCCGGCCCCCGCCGGACACCACGATGGTGGTCTCCGGGAACTGGGCGCCGGCACGGAGCGCCGCGTCCTGGTACTCGAAGCCGTGCGCGAAGATCAGGTCGTATCCGGAAGACGCGTAGGCCAGGAAGGCCTCGTCGAACTCCGCCGGCGTCCGCGTCTGCTGATGGCTCACCGAAGCGCCCAGGGAGTCCCGCAGCATCAAGAGTCCTTCGTAGCCACCGGCGTACCAACCGGCATCGCTCACGGGGCCCGACGTGAGGAGCGCGGCCTGGAAGGTCCCGAGGTCCGCGGAGTCGCTCCCGTCTCCGCCTCCACAGGCGAGCAGCCCGAGCATCACGACCGAGATGGGAAGGATTCTGCGCATGGACGTCCTGTGGCTCTCTCGGAGGGTCATCGCGTCTGCGAGAAATAGTCTAACAGGTCCCGGTTGGTGCGCATGAGGAGCCATCGCTTATGTTGCTCCGCCACCCAACGGACCCTGGATCGGAGCGAGGAAGAGATGGAAGATCAGCGCGGACACTGGAGCTCGAGCGTCGGCTTCGTTCTCGCCGCCACCGGCAGCGCCGTGGGTCTGGGGAACCTGTGGAAGTTCCCGTTCATCACGTGGGAGAACAACGGCGGGGCCTTCGTCCTCGTCTACCTGCTCTGCATCGCGGCCGTGGGCCTCCCCATCATGATGGCGGAGCTCCTCATCGGCCGTAAGACGCAGAAGAGCCCCGTGGGCGCCCTCAAGGAGGCGGTGGGGCCGTTCTGGGGACTCGTCGGCGGATGGGGCGTGCTGTGCGGCTTCATCCTCCTCAGCTACTACTCGGTCATCGCGGGCTGGTCGCTGTACTACTTCGCCCAGTCGGTCCAGTGGACCATGGGCGGGTTTCCCATGGAGCTGGCCATGGGCGAGCTGTTCAACGCCCAGGTGGCCAACGGCGGGCTACAGGTCGTGCTCTCGGCCATCTTCATGGCCGCAACCGTCGGCGTCGTCTACTTCGGCGTGCAGGGAGGCATCGAGCGCATCGCGCGGATCTTCCTCCCGGTCCTCGGCGCGATCCTGCTGCTGCTGCTGGTGAGCGCCCTCGGCATGGACGGCGCCGGGGAGGCCCTCTCCTTCATCTTCGTGCCCCACTTCAGCGAGCTCGAGCCCTCGGGACTCCTGGAAGCCGTGGGACACTCCTTCTTCACGCTGTCCCTGGGCATGGGGGCGATGATCACCTACGGCTCCTACCTGGATCGCAAGCAGTCGGTGGTGAAGGCCGGCGCCATGATCGTCGTGCTGGACACCATCATCGCCATGGTGGCCACCATCATCATGTTCTCCGTCATCTTCAGCGTGGCGGGCATGGACGAGCAGGTGAGCGGGTCGACGGTGGGCATGCTGTTCATCTCCCTCCCCCAGCTCTTCTACACCGAGGTGCCGTTCGGCACCATCCTGGGCCCGCTCTTCTACGTGCTGGTGGCCCTGGCCGCCCTCACGTCCACCGTCTCCCTCCTGGAGGTGGTGGCCAGCTACGTCATCGACGAGCATGGGTGGCAGCGGCACAAGGCCACCCTCACCTGCGGCGTGGTGGTGTTCGGATTCACCATCCTGGCCGGCCTCTCCTTCGGCGCGGTCCCGGGCCTTTCCGGCTTCGAGATCTTCGCGGGCAAGCCCGGCTGGTTCTCCACGGCGGACCACTTCGTGTCCAACTGGATGCTCCCCACGGGCGGGTTCGCCATCGCCGTGGCAGCGGGATGGTTCATGACCCGGGAAGACACGGAGACCGAGCTGGTGGACGGCACCGAGCCCGGATGGTTCCACTACGGAGCCTGGCGGTTCTTCATCCGCTTCGTGGCCCCGGCCGCGGTGGCCGCCATCATCATCGCCGTGGCGTTCTTCTCCGTGGACTTCAGCTGACCCCGGGCGACCGGGACGAATCACCGGACTCGGTGTAGATTACCCATCCTCTGAGAACCCAGCACCGCAGGCGAAAGATGATCAAGGATCTCCTCGAAAGAAGCATCGAGAAGCGGCCCACCACGCTCCGCTTCGACGGACGCGTCCTCTATCTCCTCGACGACACCGAGCTCGTGGAAGCCCAGCTCTACGAGGGCAAGGACGTCGAGCTCACCGACGCGCTGAAGGAGCGGCTCCGGGATCAGATCTCCACCGACGAGATCACGCCGGCCTACATCTGCTTCTTCTACGACGAGACCCTCGGGGACTTCCCGTACCTCGGCCTCC
>CAYGKI010000008.1:0-4736 GCA_964350235.1 uncultured Gemmatimonadaceae bacterium
TGGCCTCGTCGCAGTTACGGAGCGCGTTCTCCCACTGCTGGCTGGCCGCGTAGTCCGCGCAGATGGCCGCGGAGCGGACCTGGGTGTTGTAGCGGTCGAACTCCTGGAAGACCTCCTGGGCCGCGGCGCGGCGACCGTCACCGTTCCTCGCGGCGGTGAACTGCGGGATCTCGAAGGACTCGCCGGCCTGGATGTTCCAGACCTGCGCGTTGACCGTCATGGTCTCGCCCTGCTGCGTGTACGTGGCGCACACGGCGACGGGCGCGTCGATCTGGGAAGCGAGCTGCCTGGTCCGAATGCAGTTCAGATCCCGCATGTCGATGTCGAAGTCGTCCGCGGCATCCTCGATGTCGCCCTTCGAGATGGCCCGGTGCGTCGCGAGCTCGTCGATGAGATCGCGCAGCTCCTCCGAGGCGTCCTCACCGAAGCCTCTGTCGGCATCCTGAAGCGGCTCGAAATAAGGAACCAGGACGCGGAACCGCCCGCCGTCCTGGGCCTCGGCGACGGTCGCCGGGCCCAGCACCAGGGCGGCAACCGCCAACATGAGTAAAGTCTTTAGCCGTCCGAGCATCGTTCATCTCCCCGGGGATCACCCGTTCTTGTCTCGTCCGCTGAGGCGGACCGGTCCGGTGCGGCCACCGGAACCCGATTTCACTACCCACATAACCCGGCCGGGGATCGGAGGTCGCACCCCGGCCCCGGCCGAAACGAAAAACGCTCGCCAAAGTAGGGGGGGGTTCCGGGTCACGCCAGGGTGACCCGCTCACCTCGAAAGGTCCCGACACACCACGTCGTCGTCATCGGCTACTACAGCGTCCGGGCGTCGAGGTTTCATCGCGGAGCCGCTGGCGACCATCCTCGGGCCCGACGAACGGGCGGGACTCAGCTTCCGTCGATGGGGCCTTCGAACGCCACCAGGCGCGCCCGCAGCTCCTCGGGCATACGCATGGATCGCTCGGACTGGTAGTCGAACATCACCTGGGTGGTGGTGCCGCTCACCAGAACGGACCCGTCTTCACCGCGCACCTCGTAGTCCAGATCGAAATGCTTCCGGCCCAGACGACTCACACGCACGCCCACCGAGACGGTCTGCGGCCAGAGCACGCGCTTGTGCCAACGTACCCTGGCCTCGGCGAGGACGTAGTCGACGTCGTCGAGCGACCCCCGATCCAGGACCTCCCGCCAATAGGCCCAGCGCGCCTCTTCGAAGTACATGAGCGCCTCGGAGTGGTGCGCGTGCCCGCCCACGTCGATGTCGCGGAAGCGGACGGTCACCGGGTGGTGGAAGCGGAAGGGGGAAGGCGTCTCGGACAAGCGGCACCTCGACGGAGGGTGGGCGCGATGGGATCGAGAGGAGATACTCTCATCACACCGTGACGCGCGAAAGGCGCACACGCGGCGCCCCCGGCGAGGTGGGCGCCGGCACGGGGGGCTCCCGGACCGGCCCCGTCGAGGACCGGCCCGGGTCCCGTGCCCGCTCAGCCGCCCGGGATGATCCGGATGCTCCCCGATCCGGTGTCCACGGTGAGACGGCCGCTCCCGTCACCGATGCGCCCCTGGACGTGGTCGCGTCTGGCGCTCCGAAGCTCCATGGGAAGGCCCACGTCGATGCGACCGCTTCCCGTATCGAGCTCGATCTCGGCGCCGAAGCCGTCCGGGACGCGCAACGTGACGCTTCCCGAGCCCGTGTCGACGGTGAACGTCTCGATGTCCTCCAGGAGCTCGACCTCGATGGCGCCGCTTCCCGTATCCATCTCCACGTCCTGCCCCCGGACACCCGTGGCCCGGATCTCCCCGGACCCGGTATCGACACGGAGGCGGCGGGCCTGGACGCCACGGACGACCACGGCGCCCGACCCCGTGTCGAGCTCCACATCCTCACCGACGAGGCTCGACGCGTTCACCCGGCCCGATCCGGTATCGACGAGGACGTCCCCCCGCACCCCCTCCACCACCACGGACCCGGAGCCCGTATCTACCTCCAGGGATCCCGTCACGTCGGCCACGGAGACCTCTCCCGAGCCGGTATCGATGCGCAGGTCGCCCCGAACGCCCCTGGCCTCCGCACGCCCCACCGCCAGGTACACCTCGGTCCGACGGTCGGCGGGGACCTCCAACACCAGGTCCGCCCACGCCTCCAGGCCGCTGCCGGACCCACGAACCCTCACCCGGTCGCCACCACCGCCGCGGCCGTCCGAGAAGGTCCCGTCGGAGCGCACTTCGAGATTGGTGTTGGAACCCCGACCCATCTCGGGATACACGACCTCGTCGGAGGGATAGACGACCCTAAGCGTCTCCCGGCCCCCGATCCTCCCGGTCTCCACGGAGAGTCGGTCGGCGTCGGATCCACCCCGTGTCAGGCGGACCACCACCTCCGACCCGGTTCCAGCCACCACCTCCACGTGCCCCGCCAGGTTGTAGACCGCCACCTCGCCACCGGTCAGCCGATGCGTTTCCTGGCTCGTCGCCGCTCCCGGGAGCAGAACGGCAACAGCCAGCGCCGCCCCCCATCCGATGAAATTCCTGCCGTGCCTGCGTCCCATGTCCTCGTCCCCTTCCCTTGGTGTGTTGGTGTGCTCGGCTCGCTTCATCGGATGCGAATGGATCCGTTGACCGTCTTCAGGTGGATGGTCGGGCCGCCCTGCCCCAGCGTCGCCGACGCCCGTCCCCTGCTCATGGATCCGAGGGTCATGGGCAGATCGGCGTCCAACCCTCCGTTGAGCCACCGCGCCTCCACACGCGCGCTCACGTCGTCTGGAACGTCCAGCTCGATCCTGCCGTTCACCGTCTCGAATGCGGCATCCCGGGTGGGCGCCGTGCCCATACGGACATCGAGGGACCCGTTCACGGTGCGCGCCGTCGCCGTGCCGGAGGTGGAGAGCTCCACGCTTCCGTTCACGGTGACGGCCCTCACGTCCGAAGCCAGATCGATCGCCTCCACGGAGCCGTTCACGGTTCTCCCGTGGAAGGGCACCCCCTCCGGTACCTCGACGCGGAACTCCACCTCCACGTCGTTGCGCCGGGTGCTCATGTGGCCGTCGTCCCCCGGCGCGCAGACGTTCTCCTCGTCGGCCCCGTCCGGCGTCGGGTACACGGCACAGAAAGTGATGCCTCCGGCGTGCTCGACACGCTCGATGCGCACGGTGGCCGGGTCACTCCGGCGACCCCGGAGCGTCGCCGTGACCACGACCTCGGAGCCGGTGGCTCGCGTGGCGTGTACCGCCCCGTTCACACCCTTGATCTCGAGCGCCCCTCCGGCGGGCACGGAGCCTCGCCAGGTGAAGGCCTCCTGGCCGGAGCCACCGGTGGGCGTCCCGCTCCCGCCCTCCGCCAGCTGACCGGCTGCCAGGGCGCCCGTCGCCGCGAATCCGGCGGCCAACACGAGCGCCCAGCGCCCGACCCGTGAGCTCCCGCTCCAGGACTCCATCGTCTTCCTCATCGTCATCCTCTCCTATGCTCGGTGCTCATGACTCCTCTCGTCCACTCATCCTTCCTTCCACACCTTCACGGACCCCGCGACAAGCGGATCTCGCCGTCGAAGACCTCCACCTCGATGACCGCCCGTCCGTCCCCGACGGTGAAGTCGAAGGCCCGACCGCTGGTGAACTCCCTGACCACCACGGGGAAGTCCGATTGGAAATCGCCGTGGAAGGTCGAGGCACGCACCCGGGCGTCCAGCGTGGCCGGAAGGGCCAGGCGAACGTCCCCGCTGTGCAGATAGAACTGGTATCGGCCTCCGGGCCGGATGGCTCCGGCGAACTCGATGTCGCCGCTCTGGGTCTCCGCACGCACGCGCTCCGACGACGACCCGGTGATGGTGATGTCCCCGTCCAGGCTCACGGCCTCCACCGTGTCGGTGGGACCGAGGATCAAGATGTCGTCCGCGTGGGCCGAGACCCGGGTCGGCCCCCGCGGCTCCCGTATGTCCACGCCGCCGTCCACGGTGCTGACCGACAGGAGCGCCCCCACCCGCGCCACGCGGACATCCCCGGTGATGGTCTCGATGGCCACATCGCCGTCCACGTCGGTGACGTCCACGTCCAGATTCACCGCCTCGACCCTGATCCCCGCCCAACGGGGAACCCGCAGAACCACGTCCATGGGACGTCGATCCACCCGTCCGGCGGGGGAGATCCGAACGCGGTCGCCGTCGCGGCGCACCACGACCTGGCCACCGCGACGCTCCGTGTCGAGGTGCAGGTCACTCCCGTCACCTCCCACCACCGAGAGTCGTCCCGAAAGCCCATCGACCAGCACTCTGTCGCCGCGCCGGAGCGTCACCACCGTGTCGGCGCCCACGACCCGCGCCGAAGGGCTGGACGGCGCCGGGACCGACGCCCGCGCGCCGTGCGCGGGTGCCACCAAAGCCATCAGAACGGCGAGCCTCAGGGTGCGCCCCATCACCCGGCCAGCTCCACCAGCCGAGAGACCTCGAGGAGCATGTCCCGCTTCCGCAGATACGTGCGCTCGAGGTGCTGGCGCACGAACTCGTTCTCCGGGTCCAGCGCCAGCGCCTGATAGGAATCCTCGATGGCCCTCTCGATGATCAGGAGGTTCCGTTCCAGAACCTCGACCGTCCCCGGGTCGAGTCGATCACGCGCCACGCCGACTGCGGACTCCAGCTCCTGAAGCTCCGTGGCCAGCGTCGCGGGAAGCGCCGATCCAGGCCGACCCGCAGCGCGCACCGGAGCCGCCGAGGAGACGTCCACCGACGGGCCGGTGGGCGCCGAGACCAC
>CAYGKI010000008.1:4746-9193 GCA_964350235.1 uncultured Gemmatimonadaceae bacterium
CCACCACGCCAGCGACGCGGAGACCGTCACGAGAACCACGGCGGCGGCGGCGAGCACCGCTCTCGTCGGTCTCGGCGGGGAGGCCGCCGGCCGAGCCCCCAAGGACGCGGCGATGCCCGGCCACAAGTCCCGCGGCGGGTCGATGGGCCCCAGGTCCCGGCTCGCCGACACGAGGATCTCCAGTTCGCGCCGCACCGCCGAGCACGCGGCGCACGCGCCCAGATGAGCGCGCACCCGCTCCGCTTCGGCAGGGTCCAGACCTCCATCCAGGTACTCGGACAGGCGTTCCGTCACCCACGCGTGCCGATCTTCCGTCGTCATCGGTTGAGATACTCCCGCATCATCATGCGCGCCCTGTGCAACTGGGACTTGGACGTCCCCACGGTGACCCCCGTGAGCTCCGCGATCTCTTCATGGCTGTATCCCTCCACGTCGAACAGCACGAACACCTCCCTGGCCCGATCCGGCAGCCTCCGAACGGCCGCCTCCAGATCCAGGCGCGCAAGCGGGCTCGCCAGCTTCGGCGCCGCCGCCAATCCGATCACGTCGTCGCCGCCGGCCTTTCTGCGCTCCCGGTTCCGGAGCGTCCCCCGGCGGGACAGGATCAGGTTCACCGCCAGCCTGTGCAGCCAGGTTCCGAAGCGGGCCCTGCCCCCGAACGTGGACAGCTTGTCCCACGCTCGAATGAAGACTTCCTGGGTCAGATCCTCCGCCCACTCCTCGTCCACGAGCCGGACCGCCAGGGCGTAAACCCGTCCCACGTGGCTCCGATAGAGACGCTCGAAGGCCTGCGGGTCGCCGGCCACGGCTCTCCGCACGTCGTCCCGCTCCCCATCGACCTTCAACGTTCCGCCCACCTGCCTCCCGCCCTGGACTCCGAAGCGACCCCGCTCACCCTCCTGAGACGAGACCATGCGCGTGGAGGTTGGAACGCGCCCGGACCGTCGTGCCGTAGCACCGACGGCGCGCCACTCATTGCGCCTCCCGGCATGCACCCGCACCATTCGCACCATCGCCCCCGACGCAGCCGTTCTCGGGCCCGTGTCGGTCCCGCTCCGTTCGATCCCTTCCCGGTGCCGCCGCCATGCAGATCCTCCCCATCGACCTCGTCGCCCTCGTCGCCACCATATTGGGGATCTCCATCGTGCTCATCCCCGTCATCGGCGTCACGGCGCGTTTCGCGCTCAAGCCCACGGCAGAAGCGCTTTCCCGCTTCTTCGACCACCAGGGGCTCACCGACACGGTTCGCGTCCTCGAGCGGCGCCTGGACTTCCAGGAGCATCAGATCGACGCGCTGGAGAATCAGCTCCGCCGACTCACGGAGGGAAGCGAGTTCGATCGCAAGCTCCTCGAGGTCCGTCGGGCCTCCGAGCCCTCGTCTCCGGACGACCCTACGGGCCAGGGATCGTAGAAGGTTCAGGCCGGCCCATGACGCACTTCACCCTTCCCGGCGCCGTGGAAGTGATCGCCCACCGGGGTTTCAGCGCCGTCGCTCCGGAGAACACGCTCGCGTCCCTCCGCGCCGCCATGGAGGCCGGTGCCGACGCCCTCGAGTTCGATCTCCAGGTGAGTGCCGACGGCGTGGCCTTCCTCTTCCACGACGACACCCTGGATCGGACCTCCGACGCCTCCGGACCCATCCGGGAATGGACCGCCCGCGATCTCGAGGGGGTCGATGCCGGCTCCTGGTTCGGAGACGGTTTCCGCGGCGAGCCCGTGGCGCCTCTCGCTCAGGCGTTGGAGATGGTGGCCGGATGGCCGGGCAGGCTCTCCCCGGAGCTCAAGGGGGCGCGCACCGCCGAGGAAGTGGGGCGCGTGGTCGAGGAGGTCCGCGGGCACGGCCTCATGGACCGGTGCGTCTTCATCGCCATCGATTGGGCGCTGCTGGACCACGTCCGCGCACACGATCCTGCCGCCGCGGTGGGGTACATCGTGAACAAGCCGAGCAGGACGGAGGCGGGACTCGACCGCGCGGCGGGAGATCCGCTGGCGCTGCTGGACTTCGAGCGCACCATACCGGTGCGGGATCGGGACGCGAGCGCCAGGGCCCGGGCGCTCGGCATACCCATGGCCGCCTGGACCGTGGACGAGCCGAAGCACGCGGATCGCCTCCTGGAGGTGGGTGTCCCCAGGATCACCACCAACCGCGTGGACCGAATCCTGGAGTGGAAAGCCGGCCTGGCCCACCGCCCTCGAGGCGGGTGAGGATCAGAGCTCGGCTCTCGCCCGCTCCCTGAGCTCCTTCTTGTCGAACTTCCCCGTCGCCGTGCGGGGGATCTCATCGACGAGCACCACCCGGTCGGGAAGCCACCATCGCGGAAAGCGGTCCGCGATGGGGTCGGTGAGCGTCTCGGGATCGAGCACGGCGTCGGGCTCGGGCACGACGAAGGCCCACGGACGCTCGTGCCACCGGGCGTCGGGCACCGCCACCACGCAGGCCTCGCCCACGCCAGGGCAATCCATGAGCGCATGCTCCAACCGGACGCTGGAGATCCACTCGCCCCCGCTGCGGATCAGATCCTTGGTCCGATCCACCAACCGGAAGTATCCGTGGGGGTCTCGCGTGGCGACGTCTCCGGTGCGGAGCCAACCGTCATGGAAGGACTCGGGGGCGTCACGCCGGTAGTACCCGGCGGTCACCCACGGGCCCCGCACTTCCAGCTCGCCGGGCGTCTCGCCGTCCGCGGGGACCTCCGTTCCGTCTTCGGCCAGGACGCGAGCCTCCACGAACGGGAGCGGCGTCCCCTGGCTCGTCCGAACCGGAAGGAGGTCGGCGTCCGACCAGCCGGCCATGGCCGCACGGGGGTGTGTCACCATGCCCACGGGCGTGAGCTCGGTCATGCCCCACCCCGTGACGATCTCCACGCCGAGCTCCCGTCGATAAGCCTCCACCATGGCGGGCGGAGAAGGAGCACCGCCGGCATGGATGCGCAGGCCGGTGGCCAAGGCACGCGGCCGGGCCCGCAGCTCGGCGAGGACCGCCATCCAGACCGTGGGCACGCCGGCGGCGAAGGTGACCTTCTCCTCGGCGAGCAGGTCCGCGATGGCACGCGCATCGGGATGAACGCCCGGGAGCACGAGGCCCGCGCCCGACATGGCCGCGGCGTGGGGGAGACCCCAGGCGTTGGCGTGGAACATGGGCACGGCGGGGAGCACCACGTCTCGCTCGCCGATCCCGAATCCGTCGGGCAGGCATATGGCCAGCGTGTGAAGCGCGATGGCCCGGTGGGTGTAGGCGACGCCCTTCGGCTCACCCGTGGTACCCGACGTGTAGCACAGCGCCGCCGGCCGGTCTTCGTCCACCTCGCCCCAACGCGCCTCCGGCGCACCGTCCATCAGGTCGTCCCAGGAACGCCACCCCTCGGGGCTCCGCGCGGCTTCGTCGAGGCAGATGAAGTGCTCCACGCCGGCGGCCGCGAGTCCCTCGCGGTCGGCGGTCCGCGCCTCGTCCGCATCGGCGAGGAGCACGCGCGCGCCCCCGTGCGCGACGATCTCCCCGACCTGGCGAGGGGAGAGTCGAACGTTGACCGTGTGGAGTACCGCGCCCATGGCGGGTACGGCGAAGTACAGCTCCAGGTGGCGGTGGGTATTCCAGGCCAGGGTCGCCACGCGGTCGCCTTCCCCGACGCCCAGACCGGCCAGCGCCGTCGAGGCGCGTCGGGCGCGGGCCGCGATGTCGGCCCAGGAGAGCCGCCGAACGGCGGACCCGGCCGTCACCACCTCGCGGGTCCCGAAGAGCGAGGACGCTCGATCGAGGAAATGGGTCGGGGACAGGGGGAACCGCATCATGGCGCTCATTCCTGGGCCTCACGGGCTGCGTCGGGCGTGGTCGCCGGGAAGCGCAGGGTGAACGTCGTGCCCACCCCCGGCTCGGACCTGACCTCGACTTCACCACCGTGCGCGTCCACCACTCCTTTCACGATGGTCAATCCGAGCCCCACCGTGCCCTTCCCGTTGTCCTCGCGCTGCCAGTACCGATCGAAGACGTGTGGGAGCTGGTCTCGGGGAATGCCCGGGCCGGTGTCCGACACCTCGATCTCCACCAGATCGCCGGTGCTCCGTGCCGAGAGCGTGACCCGGCCACCCTCGGAGGTCAGACGAATGGCGTTGTCCAGGAGGTTGGCCAGAGCCTGGAGGAGCCGGTCCCGGTCCAGTCGAGCGTGCGGCCCCGGCGCCGTCACGTCCAGCACCAGCTGGACGCCCTTGGCCTCGGCCTGATGGGCGAAGAGGTCCACGGCTTCGCCCAGGACGTCGGGCACGTGCTCCAGGGCTCTCCGCACCACAAGGAGGCCGTCCTGAATGCGCGACACGTCCAACAGGTCCTCGATGAGATTGCTCATGCGCCGGGCCGCCCGCCCGATGATCTCCGCCTGCTTCTTCCGTCCCGCATCCTCCAGGGGCAGCTCCAGCAGGGCTGGGAGCGTCGCCCCGCCGAGGTCGGTCTCCC
>CAYGKI010000008.1:9203-21764 GCA_964350235.1 uncultured Gemmatimonadaceae bacterium
CTCATCGTCCAGAGGCAGCTCGAGGAGAATGTCCGTGGCCCCGAAGATCACGCCCAGCGGGTTCCGGAGATCGTGGGACACGACGGACACCACGTCCTCCCTCTGACGGATGGCGTGGCGGAGCGCCTCCTCCTTCTTCTGGACCTCGGTCATGTCGGTGAAGGTGAGCACCGAGCCGCGAAGCTCCGTCCCGTCGATGAGCGGACGCTGGGCCCACCTCACCGGAATCGCCTTGCCGTCGCGCCTCCAGAGAACGTCGACACCGTTGGAATCCGCGGCTTCCCCCGTGGCCAGTCCACGGAGAACCCGCGACTCCTCCCGGGCACGCGCGGAGCCGTCCGCATGCGCGTAGTGAAGGACGTCGTGGAAGTCGCGCCCGACGATCTCGTGCTCGGCGTACCCCAGGAGGACGACGCCGGCCCGGTTGAGGGAGACGCACCGTCCCTCCAGGTCCATCCCGAGGACGCCGTCTCCCGTGGCCTCGAGCACGGCATCGATCTCCCGGCGGGCGCGCACGGCGTCACTCCGCCGCACCCTGGCCTCTCGGGTGAGTCCCTTCAGCCGGCTTCCCACCCTGCCCACGACGAACGTCGCGCCCAGCGCGAGCGCGGCCAGCGCGAGACTGATCCACGACTGGAGCTCCCGCGCCTCCGCCATGCGGGCCATGCCCTCCTGGACCTCCCGCTGGATGGCGGCGTCCAGGAGCTGGGTTCTCCGCTGGATCTCGGTATAGTCCGCGCGACTCGGCTCCAGCGCGGTGGCGCGCGCGGCAAGGTCCTCGGACAGGAGGATCCGCTGATTGGCGAGGTGCCATCTCGTGGTGGCGGCGGACAGCTCGGCCAGCCGCTCGCGAACCCCAGGCTCCTGAGGAGCGCGAGGGTCCACGTCCACGCCCAGGTCTTCGGACAACACGAGAAGCCTCTCGAAGACCTCGTCCGACTCGGCGATGGCGCCGATGTAAGATCGGCGGAACGACGCGTCTCCACCGGACAGCACGAACCCTTCGAAACGCGCCATCTGTCGCGAGTTCAGGATGGACAGCCGCGAGCTCAGGTTGCTGGCCGGCTGAAGCACCCGGTTGATGTGGCTCTGCGCCTCGACGACGCGATTCCCCATATACCATGGGAGGACGGCCAGAGCCACCAGCGCCAGAGCCACGAACCACAGGGCCCACAGGCCCCGCGCCGGGACCTCCTCCACGGTGGGGGACCGGCGCAGCGGCGTCATGACGCCTCCCCCCGTCGCGCCGGGGCGAGACGCCGCGTCGGGGATGGGCGTAGGCTCAGTTGGAGCCCAACGGGCCCAGACTGACGCGCTGCAGCGTGTCCAGGTTCCACGCGCTCCCCGCTGCCGAGGTGTCGAACCCGTTCAGGGTCAGCATGTACGCGACGATGTCGACGTACTCCTGCGGCGCCAGGCTCGCCGGTGCATCCTCCGGCATGGTGGCCGACATGAGGTCGTACAGATCGGCGGCCGTCCGGTTGCTCCAGCGCCTCTTGAACGCGTTGGCGCTGAACTCGCTGGAAGCATGGCAGGCGGTACACGAACCCAGGAACGCGTTCTCTCCCCTCCTGGCCTGCTCGGCGGGGACCGACGTCACCGCGGCGGCGGGCGACGCGTCGGCGGTGGCCGCCGGGGCGGCGGCGGGTGTCTCCGCCGGAGCCGGCGAGGGCGAGGGGCCCGACGCGGCCGCGCAGGCCGACAGCGTCAACGACGACACGATGGGGAGAAACGCGAGCTTGAAGCGCATGACGTCCGTGGCGAGAGGGGATGCTGAACGGGGCGTCGGTTCGTTCCGACCGTGAAAACATGGCCCGTGCGCGCCTCGCGCGGCAAGCCGTCAGGCCAGGCCTTCCACGAGATCGGCCAGGACCCGGAAGCGTTCCGGGTCGTCCATGTCCAGGACCGGGCACCCGGCCCGGAATGCTCCATCGTCGGTGAGGACCGCCAACCACCTGCCGGCGCTTCCAAGGTCGGGATCCCCCAGCAGAGGGCGTGGATGCGCGGCGGTGCGATAGACCTCGATGCACGGGTAGTCGGCCGCCTTGAAGCCCTCGGCCACCACGATCTCGGCGTCCTCGGCGAAGCGGGCCACCAGGGTCCGGAGGGTCGGCTCGGCCCCGCCGTCGCGCGGCCCCCATCGCCCCATGACGGCGAACTCGTCCGGCCCTGCCACCCGCCCCGCGCCCCCCTCATGGCGGTGCCTCCAGGAGTCCGTCCCCTCGTGGTCCAGGACGAAGCCGTGGCCGTGCTTCACGGTCACCACCTCCCTTCCCCGTGCGACCAGCTCACGGACCAGGCCCACCACCGTGGTGGTCTTCCCCGACTTCTTCTTGCCGATGACGCACACGACCTTCGGCCCCCTCCGAGCGAGGGTTGCCGGGCCTTCACGCCATGCCTTCAGATCGCTCGGCTCGTTCACGTTGTGGAGGCCGCCGGTGGGACCCGCCAGGAGCCGACCTCCCACGCGCTCCAAGAGCGCACGCGCCTGGAACTGGCCTTCATCGAGGAGCTCCCGCAGCGGCTCGAGGCAGGAGGTACGGTACACGGCGCACAGCGGCTCGAACCCGGGCGCTCCGTCCCGTGCGAGGGCGGCGGCGGGTGCGTCGCCGAGCCCCGCGACCAGCGCGCGCAGGAGCGGTCCGTCCACGGAGGGCAGGTCGCAGGCGAGGACCAGCACGGTGGAGTGTCCCCTCGCCCGAGCGTGCGCGAACGCCGCCTCCATGCCGCCGAGCGGACCCGCTCCGCCGCGGAGATCGGGCAGGCGCCGGACGCCGTCCACGTCGTGCTCCGGGCGCGAGGACATCACCGCCACCTCGTCCGAGACGGTCCGCAACAGCGCGACGGCGCGGTCGAGGAGCCGCATGCCGTCCACCTCGGCCAGGGCCTTGTCGGAGCCGAACCGCGAGCTCCGCCCTCCGGCGAGCACCACGCCCAGCACGGAGTCGTCTCGCCGGTCCACGACGGTCAAACGATGCGCTCTTCGCCGGCGTACACGTTGAAGCCACCGTCACGAGCGAATCCCACCAGGGTCTGACCGAACCGCCTGGCCAGATCCACGGCCAGGGTGGAGGGCGCTCCCACGGCGACCATGGCGGGTATCCCCGCCATCACGGTCTTCTGAACCAGCTCGAACGATGCCCGACCGCTCACCACCAGGACGGCCCTCCGTCGCGGAAGCTCCCCTCGCAGGAAGGCCTCCCCGAGGACCTTGTCCACGGCGTTGTGGCGCCCCACGTCCTCGTGGACCCCCAGGCAGTCCCCGGTGAGGCCGAACAGGCCGGCGGCGTGGAGCCCGCCCGTCCGCTCGAAGGCGGCCTGGCGATCTCGCAGCAGGTCCGGGAGCTCGGGGAGGAGCGACCCTTGGATCTCGGGCCCGGCGGGGAGCGGCTGGCATCCGGTGGCGTGGACGGCGTCCAACGAGGCCTTTCCGCAGACACCGCAGCTCGACGTGGCGTAGACGTTACGGCGCATCCGCTCGACGTCGAAGGGCAAGCCCACACGAAGCCGGGCCTCCACGGTGTTGTACTCCTGCTCTGTCCCGGAGCCCTGGCAGTAGGTCAGCTCCAGGAGGTCGTCGGGGCTCCGGACCACCCCTTCCCCGTGGAGGAAGCCGGCGGTGAGCGCGAAGTCCGCACCGGGCGTCCGCATGGTCACGGCCAGAGGCTCCACCTGACGCGCACCGTGCTCGTCGTCGGCCCACGAAACGCGCATCTCCATGGGCTCCTCCACGACGAGCACGTCCCGGTGGCTGGACCGCGCGCCGTCCCGGTACCGGGCGACGCGTTCCCTACGGGTGGCCCCGCGCGTCCCGATCATCAGTGACCCGAGGCGTCGGCCTGGATCTCCTCGATCTCGTCCTGGATGGACAGGAAGACGTCCAGCACGTCCGGATCGAACCGCGTCCCACTCTCCTCACGCATCATGCCCAGGACCTTGGGGTTCGGCACCGCCGCCCTGTAGGGCCTGTCGAAGGTCAGAGCGTCGAAGAAGTCCACCACCGTGCAGATCCGCGCCTCCATGGGAATGGAGGGTCCCGGGATCCCTTCCGGGTACCCCGTGCCGTCCCACTTCTCGTGGTGGGCCAAAGCGATCCGCTGTCCCATCTGGATCACGGGCGAGCTCGATCCGGCCAGGATCTGCCCACCTATGGTGGTGTGGGTATTCATGACCGCCCGCTCGTCGTCGGTGAGCGGGCCGGGCTTCAGGAGAATGTGGTCCGGGATCCCGAGCTTCCCCACGTCGTGCATCGGCGCGGCATGCCGGATGGTGTCGATGACGCTGGGCGCCAGATGCATGGCGCGCGCCATCACCTCCGAGTAGCGCCCGATGCGCTCGATGTGCCCCGCCGTGTCGTGGTCCTTGTACTCCGCCGCCAGGGTGAGCCGATAGATGGTGTCCAGATGGCCTTCCTGGATGCGTCTCTGGGCCGCGGTGACGTCTTCCAGCGCCTGACGGAGCTCGCGGGTCCGCCGCTCCACCGTCGCCTCGAGGTTCGCCTGGCTTGCCAGGAGCTCGTCCTGCGCGGCCTTCAGCTCCAGCAGCCACCGAAGCCGGAGCTGGAGCTCGAAATGATCGACGGGCTTGTTGATGAAGTCGTTGATCCCCACCTCGTAGGCCCGGAGACGATCCTCCCGGGCCTCGAGGCTGGTGACCATCACGATGGGGAGGTCCTGCGCGCTCCGTGTCTCACGGATTCGCATGGCCACGTCGAATCCGTCCAGGTTGGGCATGTGGGCGTCGGTCAGGACGAGATCGACACCCAGAGCGACCTTGGCCAGAGCCTCGATCCCGTCCGCCGCGACTTCCACCTCGTACCCGAATCCCCGAACGAACTCGGCGTGCAGGGTGCGCGTAAGCTCGTCGTCATCGGCCACCAGAATGGTGAACCGCCGGGCTCCGGCCGTTCGCGCCGCCGGAGACGACCGGAAGGTGGGATTCGCGCTGATGGGGTTGGAAGAGTCGGGCGTCACGAGGCTGCGATGATGAAGACGACTGCCGTCACAAGCTATGCGCCGCCGCCCCGGGAAGCCAAGGGTGCCGCCGGGTCAGGCCGCGTCCCGCGCTTCGACGAAGTCCTCGGCGCAACGCTCACCGATGGTGAAGAGCGTGTGCATTCCCCGCACCGGGGCCGTGCCGATCCAGGTGCGGTGCCAGGTGATGGCCGTCGCTCCGCCGTCTCCGAATGGCTCGTGGAGCTCAACCCTCGCCGCAAAGGCGATGAGGCCGCTGTCGTAAAGCGTCTCCACCCGGCACACGAGGAGTCGATTGGATCCGGGATCCAGCTCCACCCCGAGGCCCTCCAGCGCCTGCTCGAAGGTCTGGATGACGGCGTCGTGGAACTGGGGCTCGGTGGCGCCGCCCGCCACCTCGGTGATGAGATCGTCCCAATCGACCACGGCCCTGACGCTCAGAGGCTCCGCACCGGCCAGGCGCGCCGGGTCACCGAACCCCGCGTCCTGCGCCGACGCGGCGGCGGGAGCGAGGCTCAGCGTGAGGAGGATCGCCGTGGTGAGCGCCTTGCAGCGTACCGTCGTCATGTGGAGGGGCTCCTTGGGGAATGGGCGACGGATCAAGACTACACGGGGTGCCTCGAGGGCGTTCCGGGCCCGGGCTTGCGGAACAGGGCCACGTTGGTGGTGGGGCGCTCCAGCGTCCAACCGAAGCGGTGGGCGATCCACTGCAGGGTCTCCGGGGCGTAGAACGACACGTGCGTGGGGTCCCGGACGTACCACCACGACGCGAAGTCCACGTCATCCGTGAGCACGCCGGTCATGATCCCCAGCCACCCCCCGGGCCTGAGCAGCCCATCCAGGATCCGGAACTCCCGGCCGGGCGCGAAGAAGTGCTCCGCGGTCTCGGTGCAGGTGACGAAGTCGTAGACCGCGCGGAGCGCGTCCGAGTCCGGATGGAAGAAGGGATCGTACGTCCGCGTGGGGAACCCTCGCTCCTCCAACATCACCGACAAGGTGGGGCCCGGCCCTGCTCCGTAGTCGAGGCCTCGGTCGCCCGGCCGGAGGCGGTCCGTGAGCGGTCCGGCCAACCGATCCAGGAACGCTCGGTATCCCTCGTCACCGGGGTGGTTCCGATGGGTTTCGTACCGCGCCCGCTCCTCCTGCGGTCTCAGACGGTGCGCCGGCTCGGCGAACACGAGCCGACAGGTGGCGCAACGCCGGTACGCCACTCCCTCCACCGCGGCGAAAGCTCCGGTTGCCGGATCCGAGCACAGAGGGCACTTCATGGAACGGCGTTGCCCCGGTTGGGACCGAGCCCTACCATCTCCTGGCCATCGCCTGCGGCGGCGACCGAAGGCACGCCGGAACCCCTCTGACGGAGCGCGATCCCGTGCGCGACGCCGGCCGGAACGAAGACCCCGACGGACCGCGCCACGGCGCCATGACCCGGGCCTTCCACTGGGCAACCTTCGTCGCCGTCGTGGTGCTGTACGCCGCGGGCATCCTCATGACCAGCGAGCCGCTGGCCCACCTGGCCGACCCGTTGTACATCACGCACAAGGGCCTGGGCACGATGGTCCTGGGTCTCGTGGTCATAAGGATCGCCTGGCGCCTCTCGCACCCGGCCCCCGAGCCTCCCCCCGGGATCCCCCCGGCCCAGCGCCGCATGATGACATGGGGCCATGCCGGACTCTACGCCTTGCTCTTGCTCATGGCGGTGAGCGGCTACGTGCGGACGGTGGCGGACGGATTCCCCATCGAGCTTCTGGACCGGATGGGGGTGCCCCCGCTCCTGCCCCGTTCCCAGGGGCTCGCCGCCGCGGCGCTGGTCACGCATCAGGTCGCCGCATATACGCTGGCGGCGCTGGTCGCGGCGCACATGGCGGCCGCGCTGGACGACGCCGTGATCTCCCGACGGGGGCTCATGAGACGGATGTGGCCTCCCTGGAGCGAGTGATGCTCACACGCCGAGGAGCGCACCGGTGCAGATGTCCTCCACCGGCCCACGAAGGACCACGTCCAGGGCTTCTGACACGGTGACCACGAGGGCGCCACCGGGCATCTCGACGCGGATCTCGGACGGCGGCATCCACCCTTTCGAGACCGCGGCCACGGCGACGGCGCACGCGCTCGTTCCCGAGGCGCTGGTGGGCCCCACGCCCCGCTCCCAGACCAACGCCTCCATTCGCCCCGGGCCGGCCACCCGCGCCAGCTGGACGTTCGACCCGTGGGCCAGGGCCGGGTGTCCGACCAGGTGCCCACCGACGCGGTGGAGTGTCTCCTCGTCCAGGGTCTCGCTGCGGACCACGAGATGGGGATTCCCGACGGACACGGGGACGACGGGGATTCGCTCTCCCGCGGGACCCGGGAGCGCTCCATCCCGGTCCAGGGCAGCCGGATCCAGGGCCACCGCGTCGGCACCGGTACGGGCACGCCCCATCTCCACGGACACGTCGAGCTCCGGTCCGTCGCGCCCGTGGACCACGAGCTCCACCTCCTCACCCCCGACCTCCACCCGATACCGCCCACGACCGGGCGCGACACGGGTGAGGTAGGCGGCCAGCACCCGGAGGCCGTTCCCGCTCCGCTCGAACTCCGACCCGTCGGGATTGAACATGCGCGCCCGGAACAGATCTCCCGTCCGGTCGGCCAACAGGATCACGATGCCGTCGGACCCGACCCCGCGGTGGGGATGACAGACGCGCCGGACCGCGTCGGGGGTGGCAGTCCAGCCTTCGCCTTCGTCGAAGACCAAGTAGTCGTTGCCGAGCCCGTGGGCCTTGAAGAACGAGGCGCCCGCGCCGGGCGGCGGCGGCCAATGGGTTGGAGACATCTTCCGTCCAGGGTGCGCGAACCGCGGCTGTGCGCCAGGCGATTCGGTGAAGAGCGACAGTGGAATTACGTAGCGACGTTCGCCTCGACGCAACCATTCCTGCGCTATTCTCGTCTGATAGGGGAGAGGTCGCCTCCGCGGGCTCCACGGACCTCGGGGGCGCTCCGTTTGCCCGCGGGCGTCGGGTGTTCATCCAGGGAAGGGTCGGGACGATGAGGAAGTGGGTCGGGTGGATGTGTGGATTGGTACTCATGGTGCTCCTCGGCTCGGGGGAGCTCGCCGCGCTCCAGGACGGCGGCCCGGACGGCACCTCCGCGGTTCGCGTCAGGGGTTCCGGCGGCGTCCCGCTTCCCACGCTGAACGCCGTGCGCGTGGACGACGACGATGTGGACATCGACGGGCTGGCCACGGAATCCTCCTGGGACCGGGCGGCACTCGCCACGGACTTCATCCAGTTCGAGCCCCTGGAGGGCGCACGGGCCACCGAGCGGACCGAGGCCCGGGTGCTCTACGGCGCCGACGCGCTCTTCGTGCACATCAAGGCCTACGAGGATCGCCCCGAGGAGATCGTCGCCCAGCTCACCCGCAGGGATCAGTTCTCCCACTCGGACGTGCTCGGGGTCATCATCGATTCCTACTTCGATCGCCGGACGGCCTTCCAGTTCGCCGTCAACCCGGTTGGCGTGAAGCACGACGTCTACCACTTCGACGATACCAGCGAGGATCCCGGTTGGGACGCGGTCTGGGACGTCGCCACCGCCAGGCAGGACGACGGATGGTCCGCCGAGTTCCGGATCCCCTATTCCCAGCTGCGATTCAGGGACGACGAGATCCAGACCTGGGGCATCAACTTTTCCAGGCGCGTCGCCCGCAAGCAGGAGCTGGCCGTATGGGCCCCCAGCACCCGGTCCGAAGGGGCCATCGTCTCGCGCTTCGGTGAGCTGCGTGGCCTCGAGGGCATCGAGGCCCCCAACCGCATGGAGGTGCTGCCCTACACGCTGGCCGGCGTGGAGCGCGGACCCGGCGATCTGGACGACCCGTTCTACCAGCGCTCGGACCCCCTGGGTGCCGTGGGCGCCGACCTCAAGTACGGAGTCACGTCGGATCTCACCCTGGACATCACCATCAACCCGGACTTCGGGCAGGTGGAGGCGGATCCGGCGCAGGTGAACCTCTCCGCATTCGAGACCTTCCTCCCCGAGCGGCGCCCGTTCTTCGTGGAGGGGTCGAGCATCTTCAACTTCTCCCTGGCGCTGGGCGACGGTGACGGGGCGGTGGAGTCCCTCTTCTATTCCCGCAGAATCGGTCGGGCACCGCAGGGGAGCGTGGACATCGACGACGACGCGTTCTCCAACCAGGCGGATCGCACCACCATCTACGGCGCCTGGAAGCTCTCCGGGAAGACGGCCGGCGGGTGGTCCATCGGGGCCCTCCACGCCATCACCGCACAGGAGCGGGCCACGGTGGCGCCGGCCGCGGGTCCCCGGTACCACGAGGCGGTGGAGCCCCTCACCAACTACGGTGTCCTCAGGCTGTCCAAGGACTTTCGAGAGGGCCGGTCCGCCGTCGGTCTGGTGGCGACGGGCACGCGGCGGGACCAGGACGTGGCCGACGCGCTGGAGCTTCGCCGTGAGGCCTATGCCGGTGGCGTGGACTTCAGGCACCGCTTCGCATCGGAGAACTGGCAGCTCTCGGGCTACCTCATCGGGAGCCGGGTCGCCGGCTCACCCGAAGCCATCGACCGGACACAGCGCTCGGCGGCCAGGTACTTCCAACGGCCCGACGCGGATCACCTCTCGTACGACGAGAACAGGACCTCTCTCGAGGGCATCTCGGCCAACCTGGGCATCAGCAAGAACGCCGGCGGTGTGTGGCGGGTTGGCACCGGGCTCCAGACGCGGTCCCCCGGCTTCGAGGTCAACGACCTCGGCTTCCTGAACAGCGCCGACTTCACCACCCAGTGGGGCTGGGTCGGATGGCACCACTCGAATCCCATCGGGCCCTTCCGCCGCCTGTTCGTCAATCTGAACGCCTTCCAGAGCTGGAACTACGGTGGAGACCGCATGGGACGCGGCGGCAACGTGAACGCCAACTTCCAGCTCGAGAGCTTCTGGAACGGATGGGCCGGGGTGAACTACGAGCTGGAAGGGCTGGACGCGGGCACGCTCCGCGGCGGGCCCATGTTCCGGAGGGAGGCGCAGACCAACTTCTGGGGAGGCCTGGGCTCGGATTCCCGAAAGGCCGTGCAGGTGAACGTGAACACGTTCGGGAACGTCCGTCCCGAGAGCGACTCCTGGCAGGTCAACGTCTCGCCGAACGTCCGCATCCGCCCGTCCGGACGGGCGACCTTCAACGTGGGTGCGTTCCTGAACCGCCGCGAGGACGACCGGCAGTGGGTACGCCGGGTCGAGACCGACGACGACCACTACGTCTTCGGTCGCATCGACCAGACCACCGCTGGCGCCACGCTGCGGATGGACTATGCGTTCACCCCGACACTCTCGCTCCAACTGTACGCCCAGCCCTTCGTGAGCGCGGGGACGTACGACGCCTTCAAGCAGGTTGCCGACCCCATGGCGGCGCGGTACGACGACCGCTTCTCCACCGTGGACGCGCGGACCGACGGCGAGGACTACCTCGCGGACCTGGACGGAGACGGCGAGGACGAGTCGTTCGGAAACCCGGACTTCAACGTGCGCCAGTTCCACTCCAACGCGGTGCTTCGTTGGGAGTATCGTCCCGGATCGACCCTCTTCGTGGTGTGGTCACAGGGGCGGGACGCATCGTCGGACGCGCGGGGCTTCGACCTCTCCAGGGACGTGTCCGGCCTGTTCGACCTCCACCCCACCAACGTCTTCATGGTGAAGCTCTCCTACTGGCTGGGGCGCTGACCGCCGAAGACCCTGCTCGTCACCGATCCGTGGCACCCGGCGGCTGACGGGTCACGCCGACCCCTCGGCACACGGCGGCCCGCCCTTGGATCAGGGGCGGGCCGCTGCTAGCTTGAGGGTCTGAAAAATTGGACACGGGGCGATTTGAGGCATATTGCGGCCCGTCCGGCCCTTCCCCTCCGGGAAGCACCGGACAAACGAGCTAAAACGCCGTGCCCCTTCGCGAACCTCGCGGCGGGGCTTGTTCGTATCAGCAGTTTTTCAGCAATAGAGAGCGAGCGCGAGACATCGATACCCTGAAGCAGCACCTCGAGCGTCGGATCCTGGTCCTGGACGGGGCCATGGGCACCATGATCCAGCGGTACGGTCTGGGCGAGGACGACTTCCGCGGCGAGCGGTTCCGCCACGTCGAAGCCGACCTCAACGGCGCCAACGACCTCCTCTGCCTCACCCGCCCCGACGTCATCGAGGAGATCCATCGGGCGTATCTGGACGCCGGGTCGGACCTCATCGAGACCAACACGTTCAACGCCAACCGCATCTCCCTGGCGGACTACGCGCTCGAGGAGATCGCCGAGGAGCTGAACGAGGCCGCTGCCCGGTTGGCCCGCCGCGCCGCCGACGCCGCCATGGAGGCCGACCCCGACCACCCGCGATGGGTGCTCGGCGCCCTGGGGCCCACCAACAAGACGGCGTCCATCTCGCCGGACGTGGGCGACCCCGCGGCACGCGGCGTGACCTTCGAGGAGCTGGTCGGCACCTACGAGGAGCAGACCCGGGGCCTCCTGAAGGGGGGCGTGGACGCCCTCCTGGTGGAGACCGCCTTCGATACGCTCAACGCCAAGGCGGCGCTCTTCGCCATCTCCAACGTGCTGGAGGCGCTGGCGCAGGACGTGCCCGTCATCGTGTCCGGCACCATCACGGACCGGAGCGGGCGCACCCTTTCCGGCCAGACCGCCGAGGCGTTCTACAACTCCGTGCGCCACGGCGTGCAGGCGGGCCCGGGGCGGGAGAACGGTCTTCTGGCGGTGGGGCTCAACTGCGCCCTGGGCATCGATGAGCTCCGGGCCCACGTGGAGGCCCTCTCCGACGTGGCCGAGGTGCCGGTGAGCCTGTACCCCAACGCGGGGCTGCCCAACGAGTTCGGCGAGTACGACGACACCCCCGAGCACATGGCGCAGGTGACCCGTGACTTCGCGCAGGCGGGCTTCCTGAACATCGTCGGCGGGTGCTGCGGCACCACGCCCGCGCACATCCGGGCCATCGCGGAAGCGGTGCGGGACGTGAAGCCCCGCAGGTTGGAGAAGAAGCCGGTGCGGACCCGCCTGTCGGGCCTGGAGCCGCTGGAGATCGGGCCCGAATCGCTCTTCGTCAACGTCGGCGAGCGCACCAACGTCACCGGCTCACGCCGCTTCGCCCGCCTCATCAAGGACGAGGACTACGAGACGGCGCTGGAGGTGGCCCGGGAGCAGGTGGAGGGCCATGCGGCACTTCCTGAACCTGCTGGCGTCGGAGCCCCAGATCTCGCGGATCCCCGTCATGGTGGACTCCTCGAAGTGGGAGGTCATCGAGGAGGGACTCCGCACCCTCCAGGGCAAGGGCGTGGTGAACTCCATCTCCATGAAGGACGGGGAGGATGCCTTCAGGAAGCAGGCCCGGCTGGTGCGACGCTACGGAGCCGCGGCCGTCGTCATGGCGTTCGACGAGGAGGGCCAGGCGGACACCGTGGAGCGCCGGTTGGCGATCTGCCAGCGGGCCTACAGGATCCTGGTGGAGGAGGAAGGCTTCCCTCCCGAGGACATCATCTTCGATCCCAATGTCTTCGCCGTCGCCACCGGCATCGAAGAGCACGATCATTACGCCATCTGGTTCATCGATGCGG
>CAYGKI010000009.1:0-21470 GCA_964350235.1 uncultured Gemmatimonadaceae bacterium
GCCTCAGGCTCGATTGGCCTCGTGACGTATGGCGTACCGACATCGACCTCACGAGTGGGGCGGTGCGGGTGGGCGACGGCGAACCTTGGCTGCTCGGCAGGGCGTACCACCTCCGCGATGGAGCGCCGTACGTCGACCCGTCGGCGGTGCAGGCTCTGCTGCGCGTGTCGGTGCGGGTGGTCTGGTCGGACCTCGTGGTCCATGTCGCCGGCCAGGATCTTCCGGTCATGGTGCGGCGTCGCAGGGAGTTGGAGCGCCGCGTCTTCGGGAACGCCGTTTCGCCTTTCGGGCCGGACCCACGAGAGGGTGTCCCCTTCGAGGCGCGTACCGGCGGGCTGGCCGCGAGCTGGGGCCTGAACGCCTTTACGGGAAACGGGATCGCCACGCACGGTTCCGCCCGCCTTTCCGTGGGCGGAAGCCTCTGGGGTGGGGCGACCGACGTGGGGGCCACCACCACCTTCACCGACGGCGCTCGCGCCGAGCTCGACGACCTGTCGGCCAGGTACAGCCGACCGTTCTTCGGCTCGGAGTGGATCCGTCGGATGGACCTGGGCGCCGTCACCACCGGAGGAGTAGTCCCTCGCCGGGTGGTGGGGGGCGCCATCAGCAACGATCCATACATCAAGCCGCGCTACTTCGGCGCATCGGCCATCACCCCCGTCGTGCCCAGCGGGTGGGACTACGAAGTGTACCAGGGCAACCATCTCGTAGGAGCGTCCGACGGGGTCGGCCAGGACGACATCACCGCGGACGTGAGCTACGGCCACACCCCCGTACGGGTCCGGATGCTCGGCCCCGCCGGGCAGGAGATCGTGCAAGAGCTCCTCTTCGTCGTGAGCCCGGAGCAGATTCCGGCAGGGGCGATCCGCTACGACTTGTCCGCCGGGGCCTGCCGAGACGCGCAGTGCGACAGTCATGCCGCCGCGGAGCTCCGCTTCGGCCTCGACGACCGGCTCACACTGGGCGGCGGCGCGGAGCGCATCGATCCCTCGGAAGGCGGCGCCCGCCTGGGCTATCACGTGTCGGCCGTGGCTCGACCAAAGCCCAATCTCAGCACCGACGTACGATTGAGCCCCGGGGCGTTCCTGCAGGCCGGCGTCCAGTTCGCCCCTGGCCGGGGCACGAGCGTCACGGGCTCTTACATCTGGCAGAGCGACGAGGGGCGATCGGGTGCCTCGCAAGGGTGGCAGGGCCGCATGGCTGTGTCCGGATCACTGCCCCTGGTGGGAACGCGACGGCATGCGGCCGTCAACTTGTTCCTTAGGGGATCGGAGCAGGGGCGGGTGGACGCGTGGCGGGCCGGGGTCTCAACCAATGTGCGCCGGAGCTTCGTCTCCGCCGACCTGGAGCGGGGGTTGCAGGCTTCGAGCCTGCTCACCCTGTCCGCCTACACCCCGGTCGGTGATGTGTCGAGCAGGCTCCGGGACCTGGCCGTGAACGCGGCGTTCGCCCTGAGTGCCCGCCGAGCCGAGTCGCTGGAGGCCGGGGTGTCCATCCGGCCCACCGCCACGTCCACGCTCCAGGCCGGTGTCCGGTTCCGGCAGGGCGAGGATCCCCGGTTCACGCTCGCCTTCAGCACCCGCACTGCCGGGGCTTTCGCTCAGGCGCGAGCGACCGCATCGGACACTCAGGGTAGCGCTTCCGTGTCCCTGGACGGTGGCGCGGCGCTGGGTGGCCACGCGGGCGCGAGCTTCTTCGCGCTCCCTGGCACCGGTCAGGCGGGCGTCAGTGGGAGGGTCTTCATCGACCTGGATGGCGATGGCGTCCGAGACTCCGGCGAGCCGACGGCCGGGGGCGTGCCGGTCATCGTCGGAGGTTACCGGGTGACGACCGACGCCGAAGGTGCCTTCGAGAGCTGGGGACTCCGACCCTATGAGGCGGTGACGGTGGGGGTGGACTCCCTTCGCCTGGACTTCGACTTGAAGCCCGCTACTCCCAGCACCGTGGTTCGCCCCTCCCCGAACCGGTTCCACGCCCTGGACCTGCCGCTGATCCGAACCCGGGAGCTCACTGGCTGGGTGGTGGGTCCGGACGGTCGACCCATGGGTGGCGTCGGCGTGGAGGTCGTGGACGGGGACGGAGAAGTCGTGGCTTCGGGCCGGACCTTCTCGGATGGCGAGGTATACCTGGACCGAGTGCCCGTGGGCGCTTTCCGTCTGCGGGTATCCGACCTCTCGTTGAGGGCTCTTGGAGCCAGAGCCGAAGAGGTCACGGTGACGGTTCCCTACGAGGGCGACCAGGTCGTTCGCGTACCTCCCCTCGAAGTTCGGAGTCATCGATGAGCACCCTGGCGCGAGGGCTTCGGCGGAGCGGAACGCTCGCGGTGGCTTTGGCCATCTCGGCGCTGTCGCTCCCCGGGTCGGCGTCGGCCCAGAGCCTCATTCCCGAGCAAGGCCTGCGGTTCGGCACCGTTCAGCCGGGGGTGGACGGCCATGTGTCGCCCGACGATCCCAACAGGGGGTCCCTCAGCCTCATCGCGTGGGGAAGGTTGGGGATTCGAGTCCTGCCTCCTACCGCCCTGACTTCTCCCGAGGGGCATCGACTCCCGTTCAACATGGGGACGGGGGACGCCGTGGTACGGTGGTGGGGCGGAGGCACGGAGATCCTGGTCCCCGGAGCCACCACCACAGTGAGGGGGCGATTGTTCGGTGCCATCCACCTGGGCGGGACGGTATCCCCCGACCCTGACCAGGGTGCGGGAACCTACAACGGGGCCATCGTCATCCAGATCGTGGCACCGGGGACGTGACGGACGCACTGGACGGGGTGATGTTCCCTTTCGGGAACAACCGTCAGCTCCGGAGTCGCCGTGTCCAAGCCCACCATCCTGCTCGTCGACGACAGCCCCGATCAACTCACGCTACTCACCGCGCAGCTCGAGCGGACCGGAGCCTTCGCGACCGAGGGTTTCTCGGACGCTCGCGACGCGATCAGGAGAGTTCAGGCTGATCCCCCCGACGGGGTGGTCTGCGACCTCAGGATGCCCGTCGTGGACGGTCTCGAGCTCACCCGAACGCTGCGTGCCGCCTACCCTTCGCTTCCGGTGATCATCGTCACCGCCTCGGGGTCTGCAGAGGACGCGGAGGCGTGTCTCGCCGCGGGCGCGTCCGACTTCGTCACCAAGCCGGTGGACCCCGCCACGCTCACCGCCCGCATCCGCAAGGCGCTTGCCCAAGCTCCCGCCGCGGAGCTCCTCGAGGCGGCGGCCCGTGAGCGCTTTGATCCCCATGGGATCATCGGAACCCACCCGCTGGTTCGGGGTGTCCGGGCCTTTGTCGACCAGGTGGCCGCCGTGCACAACGTGTCGGTGCTGATCCTCGGGGCTTCGGGCACCGGGAAGAACCTTGTGGCTCGAGCGATCCATGCCGCCAGCGACGCTTCGCGGCTTCGTTTCGTGGAGGTGAACTGCGCCGCCCTGCCGGAGCAGCTTCTGGAGTCCGAGCTGTTCGGTCACGAGCGAGGGGCCTTCACTGACGCCCGACAAGCGAAGCGCGGTCTGGTGGAGGAAGCGGACGGGGGCACCCTGTTCCTGGACGAGATCGGGTCCATGCCCCCGGAGCTACAGGCCAAGCTCCTCACCTTCCTGGAGTCCCGGTCGTTCCGGCGCATCGGGGGGACCCAGGACCGATCGGTTGACCTGCGGGTCGTCGCCGCCACCAACGCCGACCTCCCGCGCATGGTGAGGGATGGCGCCTTCCGGGAGGACCTGTACTACCGGCTCAATGTCGCGTCGCACGTGCTTCCGCCGCTCCGCCAGATCCGGTCCGACATAGGTGCTCTGGCCCGGCACTTCACGAAGCGGGCGGCGGCCTACTTCCGACGCGCGGAGCCCACGGTGCCCACGGAAGCGGTGGAGGTCCTCGAAGGCCACGACTGGCCCGGCAACGCGCGGGAGCTCCGCAACGTCGTCGAGCGTGCGCTGATCTTCTCGGATGGAACCCGATTGACGGTGCGGCCGGAGATGCTGGGTGTTCACGATGGGCTACTCCCCGGAGTGGAGCCCGCTCCATCCCCCGGCTCTGAGCTCGGCAAGCCGCCGGGCGGGGCCCCACCCTCGCCTTCGCCCGATCACCTCGTGATTCCCGTGGGCCTCTCCATGGACGAGGTTGAGCGGCGCTACATCCGCCGAACGCTGGCGGACCATGACGGTCACGTGGGAAAGACCGCTGCCCAGCTCGGAATGACGCGAAAGGTCTTCTGGGCCCGGCGCAAGAGGCTGGGATTGCTCTGAACGGCATGAGAGCGCCGAGGTAGCGCGCGACGTACCCGGCCGCTCCGCATCGCTTGGTCTACCCTCCCGGCACCAACTCCTCGACACGACGCTCCAACCGCTCCCGAATCGCCTCTACCTCGGCGCGCCGGGCTTCCACCCGGTCCAGCACCTGGGTCTCCACCGCCTCTACGCGGGTACGGGCCTCCTGGACCATGGGCTGGACCCGGGCGTCGATCTCCTGGCGCAGGCGCGCCTCGGCGGCTTCGATCTCCCGGCCCAGCTCCTGGCGTAGGCTCGCTGCCACGGCCGAGCCGATGTTGGACCGCACGCTGAGCGATGGGCTCGAGATATCGCCGGAGAGCCCCATGGTCAGATCGATGCGCTCCAGCCCGGTCACCGTGCGCCATAGGAGGCTCCTGGCCCACGCGGCCGTGCCCACCTCGAGGTCCGTGGTCGACAGGTTGCCCAGTGACTCGACCAGCGTGGGGGTCGGCGCGCCTTCCGTGGCTCCTGCCGCCGCTCCCAGGGCCAGCCATTGGATGTCGTCCGAGCTCCAGTGCAGGCGAGCGTCGATGCGATCCCCCTCCCGGAGGAAATCGAACGAGGCGTCCCCGAGACCCAGATCGAGGCTGGCGTCCAGGGCGTCCAGCGCCAGGGCTGGGAGGCCGATACCGGCGAGGGACAGCGACACGGAGTCGCGCAGGAGATCGGTGGTGTGGTCCAGCACCGCCGCCAGGGCCAAGCCTTCCGGGCCAAGCGCGCCTTCGTCCCGGGCGACCCTGAGCTCGAGAGGGGCGCCCAGCAGGGAGGGCTGGGAGGTCAGGTTGCGCAGGTCCGCCGAGTACACGCCGGAGGCGGCCCCGTCTCCCGCGATCTCCAGCCCCAGGACGCCCTGCTGGAGAAGGAACGAGGGGTAGGTGGCACGACCGGGGAACTCGACGGTGGTCCCTTCGGCGCGGGCTCGACGCGGCCCGGGCCGATTCCGGGGGTCCAAGCCCGGGGGGACGTACTGCTCGGCCTTCTGGGCCCAATAGAGCACGGGCTTGAGCCACGTGAGCGCGGTTCCCCCGAAGATCGAGGGCGAGATGTCAGGGCCATCCAGAGAGGGCAGGTTCAGGAGGCCGCGCGCGTAGGCCAGGTCCTGGCTGCGCATATCGGGGAACCGGTCCACGTCCGAACGCAGCGACTGAACGCCCTCCCGCACTTCGTCGGTGAGGCCGGTGATCTCCTGACCCAGGTCGGTGAGCCTGTTCAGGGCCTCACGCCCGTCCCGCACGAGCCCGGGCACCTGAGTGGCGTTCAACGGGGTCAGTCTGAAGCCCTCGAGCCGTTGCACCACGGCCTCGAGTGAGTCGATGCGCGGCCCGGGATCCAGGGACTGGATGCGCCCTTCCCACGCTCGGCGCATGGAGTCCGCCCCCTGTACCATGGCGCGAGCGTGCCGGACGGTGCGCAGGCTGTCGGTGGAGATGGCGTCCGTACGCACCACCGTGGAGAGCCCCTCGAGATTCAGGGGGGGGATCTGGATCTGGCTCGCCCAGGCGTCGATCTCCCGGAAAAGCTGGCCGGACTGGGGGTCCGGATCGTCCAGCGCGCCCGATTCGGACCTGGGAGTGTTGAAACGAACCCCCGTGACCACCAGGTCCTGGACCACCACCTTCTTGGTCAGAAGGGGCTCCAGCAGCAGATCCACGAATACCTCTTCCGCCTCGAAGAGGTTGGTCATGGGTGCGTTGGGATTCGTGACGGCGAGCCCCGAGAGGCGAATGCTTCCGTCGGGAGGCCGGACGTCCGCGGCAGCGACGTGGACCCGGGCGCCAACCATGGACGCGCCCGTAGCCTCGACTCCGCGTTCCACCAAGCGATCCGCATAGAGGTACCAACCGACCGCCAGAGCCACGCAGAAGGCCAGGAACACCACGAGGCCAGGCGGGCGCAGCACGCGGGACTTCTCCCGGCCGCTCATGGCCGGAACATCCGGTACGTGTTGTAGATCTTCGAGCCCCGCACCGCCTTGAAGACGCGGGCGTCCTTGTACCTCGCGTAGATGGTGGCGCGGTAACGCGCCACGCCGAACCTCGCGAGGAAGAAGATGGGCACGGCCAGCACCATCCACCCCACGAAGCTTCCCACGACGATGGTATTGGTGGGGTTGGCCAGGGCGACCACGGGCGTGTTGTATGCCGTCGCCCAGATCTCGCGGAGCCCGTCGGCATCCAGGAGGAGCGCCCGTCCGACCCTGTCGAAGACCGGATCGAGGAGGAAGCCCACAGGGGTGAAGATCATCCAGCCCAGCATGGCCCCGGGTACCGACACCCTGAAGAACAGGATGGCCAGGACCACCATGAGGTTGTGCAGGTTCATCAGGGGCGTGAGGCCGAGACACGCGCCCACGGCCATCCCCGCGGCCACCTGACCCGGTGTCCCTTCCGAATTCAGGGCCTTCACGAGGCTCTGGACGAGCTTGATGATCCAGTACATGGATGTCGGGAGAAGGACGGTGGTGCCGGATTGACTGCATCCGCTGGCGAAAGTTAGATGGAGGCCGTTTCCCGCGCACCACGTCCCAGCCCGCCCGGAAACGCCAGGAGCACCTTTCCCATGAGCACGAGCATCCACGCGAGCCTCCCGGGCCAGCCGACCTGGTCCGTTCTACGGGTCGGGCTTGGGACCATGCCCCTGTGTCTGCCGGGGCGCCCGGATCGGGGCAGGGCCAAGGCCGTGGTACGAAGCGCCGTCGAGGCCGGTCTCGGCCTCATCGACACGGCGGACGCCTACGGCCGCGACGACACCGAGCGAGGGTACGGGGAGGCCCTGGTGGGCGAGACGCTGCGCGAGATGGGGATGTCCGTTTCGTTGTCGCCGCTGGATGGGGGACCGGTGGTGGCGACGAAGGGAGGGATGAAACGTCCAGGAGGCCGCTGGACCCATGCCGGCAGACCCGAGGACTTGAGAGAAGCCTGCCACGGAAGCTTGAGGGCCCTGGGCACGGACACCATCCCTCTCTACCAGCTCCATGCGCCGGATCCGGGGGTGCCCATCGAGGAGAGTGTCGGGACGCTCCATCGTCTGAGGGAGGAAGGGAAGATCCGTCTCGTGGGTCTGTCCAACGTGACCGAGGAGCAGCTGGCGCGCGCCACGGCCGTGACGCCCGTGGCCACCGTGCAGAACCGCCTGGCCGTGTGGGAGCCGGGGTACCGCAAGCCGCCTATGGTCCGTGCGTGCGAGGAAGGCGGGATGACCTTCCTCGCCCACTCACCATTCGGGGGAGAGGAACGGGCCGCGCGTCTGGTCACCCATGCCCCTCTCGCGCGAGCCGCCCATGCTCTCGGGCTCACCCCCCACGAGGCGGCCCTCCATTGGCTGCTTTCCATCAGCCCCAGCGTCGTCGCCATCCCCGGCACCACCCGGGACGGGCGCGCTCAGGGCTGGTTGCGCGCCCTTCACGCCGATTCGGACGGGCTCCAGCGGCGGAGGATCCGCCGAGCGCTGCGCGGTCTGCCTGGGAATCGTGGCCTGACGCGGCGGATCCTGGACCGGGTGCTTCGACGAGCCGGCGTCTGAGATTCGGGACGGAGGGGTCAGTCCACTGGTGGGGCGGGCGTGCGCTCCTGGATCAACCCCCTGTCCAGGGCCAGTCCGAACCACACCCAGTTCTGGTCGTAGTATCGGTCGTCGGATCGCAGGAGGGTGCCGAGGGCCGAGGCGTCCAGGCGAGGCTCGAGGAGCTCGGCCGCGAGTTCCGGAGCCACACGGCGGGCGACAGGAAGCAGCGCCGCGTAGAAGGTGGTGGACTCGGCATCGGTCAGGCGGGTCCCGTCCATGGCATACCGCGACGCGACCCCCGTCCCACCGTGGAGGAGCGCCAGCGTCGCCCGGATGTCCAGCGGGTCGCCGCACGCGGCCGTCGAGCCGTGAAGGCGACAGTCCGCCTCGATCCTCCAGTAGAGCCGGATGGCATCGAAAGAGAATTCTCTTTCTAATGCGTGCGCGGGTCCCAATGGGACGGGACGCCCCGAGCTGTCCAGCTGGAGGAACGCGGGCGGGAGTCGGTGCGCCGGGTCGGTGAGCCAGCGCTCGATGAGACCGTAGCCCACGTCGGTCACGCCTTCCCACCCACCCTGGGGATCCGCCTCCTGGAACCAGGGGTGCGCGTAGGGCAGGAAGTACGAGAGATTGATGATCCGATCGTCCACGGCCCAGTCACCCGCCGCCGGGAACCACGGCTCTGTGTCCGAGGCTCCGTGAGAGAGGCCGACTTCGGAGGCCGCGCCCGCGCTGCCCTCGCGCACCGGGATTCCGGCGTGGAGCCGTACCGCGCGCACGATCTCCGCGCCCCTTCCGTGCAGGGTATCGTCTTCGAACAGCTGAGCCCCCATGAGAAGGGCCCAGGCGATCTCCATGTCCCCGTCCGTGGCGGTGTTCGGGTCGACGACGCGGCCGCCTTCCTCGGGTGTCCAGAGCCAGGAGTGGAGCCCGTCCGGGCGTTGCAGGTGCTCGGCCGTCCACGCGGCCAGTCGCCGGAAGCTGGCCTCGTCACGCTCCCAGACGGCTCTGAGCATGGCGTAGCCCTGGCCCTCCGAGGTGACCCGACCTCCATCCCGCCTCGGGTCCAACACGTATCCGTCGAAATGGACGTGCCGTTCTAGATAGGTGGACCAGGCGGTGTCCAGGAACGACTCGGCCGGAGCATCGTCACGGACGCAAGCCGCCGACGACAGGATGGTCAACGCACTCAACCCGGCGAAGATCCTGGCGCGCACGGCGTCAGCGTGGGGCGCCGCCCAGCGGCAGCGACACTTCAGTCCCGAACCGGACCAGGTCGTACGTGCTCCCCTGCTTCAGATACCGCGCCTCGACACGCGCCCATCCGGCACCCGCGCTCAGCCCCAGGCCCATCCGCCCCTCGAAGCCCACCCCGTCGGAGCCCGGGAACCGGTAGGCGTGCGGATTGGCGCGTACGTCCAGCTGCACGCGTCCCAGAGACGTGACGGCCTCGGCGGCGAGGCCGACGGCCGCGAAGCTCGAGGGGCTGGCATAGCTGGGGAGGGTCTCGTCATACCCCTCCGCATACACGTTGGGGACCACGGCCAGGGAGCCTTCGGCGTCGGCCGCCACGGGGAGCCGCCACTGTCCGTATCCGAAGAATCGGTGGTTCCCGTCCGAGTACCGCGCGATCCCCAACTCGCCGTGCGCGCTGCGGTGGACGGGACTGGCCGGGGTGGAAGAGACCGCCCCGCGAGCCTCGTGGACCATCAGAGCGGGATCCAGGGTGCCCAGGTTGGCGACGCGCGCGTACTCGGGTGCCCCACGGCGCCGTGCCTCGGACCACACGGGCATGCGAGAGAGGTCCAACGTCCACCGGAGGGCGCCACGCGTCTCGAAGACCGCGCTCAAGGAGGCCAGGAGCCGCGCGCTCCCTCCATCGATGGTCTCCAGGCCCGCCCGCCCGTCCAGGCGCAGGGATCGGGTGACGAACAGCGAATCCGCGCCGGCCAGTGCCGTGGTTCCGTCCCCCGACGCGCCCAGCTGGGATGCGCTGCGATGCCGGAGCTCCAGGGAAAGGGCCGGCGATCCCAGGGTCGCCGGCCGAAGCGCCAGGCGACCCCAGAAGGTGGTCACGTCCAGCTCACGCGCGTCGGTACCCGTCTCCACGCCGGCGCTCGCCACCGGACGGCTCCGACGGGAGAGGGACTGCTGGACATGCCGCACGTCCGTGGGCGTGGCGCCCCGCTGCAGGGCACCAGCCATGGTCCGTCGGGTCCGGAGGAGATCGCCTCGGCTCTCCAGGACTTCGGCCTGGAAGACACGCGCTTCCACCGCGAGGGGCGAGGTGTCGCCAGGCGGAATCATGTCGTCCAGCGCGGCGAGGGCGCCCACGGCGTGTCCCTGGAGGCGCTGGATCCAGCCGTCGACCAGGGCTCCCTCCAGCGAAGCCTCCCGGGGAGCGTCGGCGCGCTCGGACGCCAGCGCGGCCACTGCGGCCTGGGCCTCCGCGTGACGGCCCGTGAGCTGGAGCAGGTGAGCCAGGCGCGCTCGGGCCAACGGCGCGTCGGGATCGCTGGCGGCGCGCCTGGCCCAGGATTCAGCCCGCTCGTGCTCGCCGGCGGCCATCCAGGCCCGGACTACCTCGCCGGCCAACTCCGGAGCCGTGGAACCCGGCGCGTCGAGGGCTCGCTCGTACTCCGTACCCGCCTGATGGAAGTCCCCACCTGCGGAAAGCGATCGGGCGAGACCCAGGCGGGCTTCGGCGTCGTCGGGCTCCGCTTCCAGGTACGACCTGTACGCCGCCACGGCGGCGTCACCGCGGCCCTGTCGGGACAGCGCCAGGGCCAGGCCGCGGCCGGCGGGGTCGCCGGCTCCTCCCAGCTCCAACGCCCGGCGATACGCCTGCTCGGCTCCGGCAGGATCGTCCAGTGCCAGCCGTAGATCGCCGATGGCGCGGTGAACGGAGGGATCCTCGGGCGTCACGTCGCGGAGCCCCTCATAGCTCGCCAAAGCTCCGTCCAGCCCACCCGAGCGCCACAGGAGGCCCGCCAACCATCGGCGCTCCTCGACATCAAGGGGGCGCACCCGGGCGAGGGCGGTCAGCGACGCCGCCGCTTCCGTGGGGCGATGCGCGGCGTCGGCGACCCGAGCCGCCAGAAGCAGCGTCTCCCCATCCCTGGCGGAGGTGTTCCCTGCCCGGGAAAGCGCCGCGTACGCGCGCTCGGCGTCTCCCACTTCCAGGTAGGCCCGGGCGAGGAGCTCCGGAGCGGCCTCCGTCCCGGAGAGCAGACGGATGGCATCCTCCGGCCGGCCGGCCCAGAGGCTCAGCCGAGCGGCGTGGACCGCCGTGTCGCCCCCCCGCCGCGCGGCGTCGTCCAGGGAGGCGTCGGCCAGCAGCTCGGCACGCGCTTCGTCGAACCGGCCGGCGGCCTCGAGCAGGGCCACGACCTCGGCCCGTGCCCGGGCGTCGCCAGGTTCCTGCCCGAGCCGGAGGCGCCAGAAGTCCAGAGCCTCCGCTGGATCCGTGGGAGGCGTGTCCCGCCGTCGTGCCGCTTCGGCCTCCGCCTCCGCCCGAGCCGCGGCGGCGACCGCGCGCTGGCGGCGGAGGTCCCGGGCCTGGGCCAGCATGCCGGACAGCTCCTCTTCCGCCGCGCCACGAGGTAGCGTCCCGACGTAGGCTTCAGCAGCGTCCAGGCGATCGGCCCAGAGGGCCGTGCGCGCGGCCAGCTCGCTGACGGCCGGGGACGGCGGGGCCGCCTCGAGCACCGACAGGGCGTCCTCGTGCGCGCCTCGCTCGTTGAGCATCCATGCGTAGCTCAGGGCGCCTTCCGTATCCAGCAGACCGTCGCTCCGGAGGTCCGAGAAGGCCTGGAGCGCCTCCTGCTCCCGACCGGCTGCCTGGACGAGCCGTGCCCGGGTCCGCCTCAGGTCGGGGCTGCTGGCCTGATCTGCTCGGGCGTCGAGCAACTCCAGGGCGAGCGCCGGCATTCGCGCAACCTCGGCCAGGGCCACGGCGCGGTCGCGCTGGTCCGTGTCCGCGTCTCGCATGCGCATCTGTCGCAGGGCGTCCGCGGCGGATGCCGTGTCGCCCATGTTGAGGCGGGATTCGGCGAGGCCGAGCGACGGCTCCGGCCTTCCGGCGTCCACGTCCAACGCGCGGCCGAAATGGTCCGCAGCCTCCGGCCAGGCCCGGACCTCACGGTGCAGGTGTCCCGCGAAAGTGAGGATGTCCGGGTCCTCCGGGGCGCCGTCCAGGGCGCGGCCCACGTACCTGAGGGCCTCCGGCCACTCCTGCCGCTCGGCGTGCGCCACGGCCCGTTCCATCCAGTAGCTCACGTCCCGCCAGAAGGGCCCGTACGCGGCGACGAGGGCCACGACGGCGCCCACGGCCCAGGCCGCTACGACGGCGGCCCGGAGAGGGTGCCCGCGTCCCCGGCGGCGCCGCTCCTCCTCAGGCCGTGGCTTCACGTGCCCTGAGGCCCGCGACGGCGAGGGCGTGGCTCCGGTAGGTCAGCCCGGCGACGATGACCGGCCAGAGGGTCCAGAGCACGAAGGCCGAGACACCGACGTTGATGAGAATCGTCCAGGGACCGGCCGTTCCGAACCAGACCGCGTAGAAGGGGAGCAGCGCGTTGGCGGCGAACAGCGTGAGCTGCGGCCCCAGCGCGAGCCACGTGCGGAAGGGCGCCGGTTCGGATTCGGCCGGGTCGCCGCCGTTGTTGATCTCGTAGCCGGGCGCCCGACCCTTGGGGTGAAGCAGCGCGCGCACGGCGCCGGCGATGTACACCGGGAAGAGCCCCACCAGGAACTGGAACTGCTTACCGACGCTGCGGCCCCGGAAGAGGCTCCGGACCGCCAGGACGTACATGCCGAAATACGCCAGACGCGCCACCACGATCAGCCCCTCGTTGCTCACCAACAGCTCCTCACCCGTCACGTAGGTGAAGAGGGGGATGAGGAAGAAGATGGGGACCAGGAATCCGGCCCACAGGTAGGTCGACGAGATCATGAGGTGGCGGAGCTTGGTCTTCCAGGAGAGTCCGCGCTTCAGGAGCGGATTGTCCCAGAAGAAGAGCCGCAGCGTGTCCGTGGCCCACTGCCCACGCTGCCGGTAGACCTCGTGGATGTTGGCCGGTGCCAGCCCCTTGGTAATGGCGTAGGGGTAGTAGAGGGTCTTCCACCCCTTCGCGTGGAGCTCGTACGAGGTGGTGAGGTCCTCTACCAGGTTCCACGTGGCGAACCCGCCGACTTCGTCAAGCGCGCGCCGGCGGTACAGCACCCCCGACCCACAGGAGATGGCCGAGTCGCTGTCGTCGAAGGCCAGCTGGACTCCGTCGTAGAAGACGGGGTCCTGAGCGTTGAACGGGTCGTTCTCCTGCACCACGAAACGCTGTTTGGACTGCACGAAGGCGACGTCCGGGAACCTCATGTACCCGAGGAGCGGCATGAAGCCGGCTTCGTCGATCTCGTGGTCCGCGTCCAGCGTGAACACGAACTCGCCAGAGCTCTTCTCCAGCCCGTAGTTCAGGTTGCCCGCCTTGCGGCAGGCCCGTGAACGGCCCTCTCCGGTTCGTGAGCGGTAGGTGAATCCCATCTCGGCGGCCCGCGATGCGACCCTCGGGTCGTTCCCGTCGTCCAGAACATAGACCGAGAGCCGGCCCGGATATCGCAGGCGCGCAACACTCGCGAGGGAACGCTCCACCACCGGAAGTGGCTCACCACACACCGTGATGAACAGATCCACGGACGGATGGACGTCCGAGGGCAATCCCTCCGGCGGCTTGAATCGGAGCCGCCAGACGCTGGACGTGGCCACCATGAGGAGGACGAGGCACGACACCTCGGCGGCGAAGAACGCCCACCCGGCGAGCGGGGTGTCCGGATTGAGATTGAAGGGGATCAGCGCCACATAGACGGCACCGAGGGCGATGGCCATAAGGCCGAAGATGCGGGCGCGGATCCGGCGGGGGCGGTCCTCGACCTCGCCATAGCGGCGATGGGGCCGGGAACGCTCCGCTTCCTGTCCACGCCGCCGATCAAGGGGGGGCACGGTAGCGATGGTCGGTACGGTCTAATTTGGGGGGCGCACGCGAAAGCTACGGACAGATAGGAAGGCAGCAAGCCCCGTGCCGCGGAGCCGTCATCCAGGGACCCGCGGCACGGGGTCTGTCAGGAAGAGGCCAGGCTCCGCTGCACGAACTCGATGAATGGACGGCCCACCCAGGTGGCATCCACCTCGGCCAGGGGCGCGCTTTCGAGTTGGATGGTGGAACCGTCCGCCTCGGGGGTCGATACCCTGGTCAGCACCTGCGGCCCGGAATCCCCGGGCTCCAGCCGGAGCTCGAAACGCGCAGGATTGCCGGAAGCCGTACCCGGCGCGGCGAGGGGCCCGGGGTCGGGTCTGAGCAGGACCGTCACGGTGGGCTCGTCGGCGTCCAGCGCTTCCACCAGGACCGTGTCGTGGCCTCGCGCCCGAAGGCGTTCCGCGGCGCTGCGCAGCGCCGGAAGGGTCACGGCCCGGAGCGTCGCCACGTCCTCCGGGGAGAGGGCACGCTGCGAGGGGGATCGGTCAGGGCCTGGGCGGAATGTCTCCGACTCCGTCCGCTCGTCGCGTCTCGGGTGCATCCCGACGCTTCCCGGCTGGGGTGCACGACGGGGGTAGGCGCCCCAACGGCGCTCTGGGCGATGGGCCCCCGAGGCGTCGGATCGGGCGTCGGCGTCCCGCCCACGGGGCTGGTCGGCCAGGCCCGCCGTCTCGTGATGCCCGGTCTGGTCCGGTGTCGACGGCTCCGTGACGGCCTCGAATTTCCCCCGCTCGACGTCCTCCACGCGCTGCGCCTCCGGTGCCGGAGCGGGGTCCGGGACCGGATCGATGGGGTCGAAGGCGTCGAACGGGTCGAACATGAGGGAGGCGTGCGGTCAGGTGAGGTCGAGCACGTCACGCACGAAGGCGAGGAGCTGCTCGCGCACCCATATGTCGTCGAGCTCCTCGGCGCTCACCACCGCCTGCTTGCGCGCGGACGACACGCCTTCCGCCGTCCACCGCTTGGCCACGACCTCGTCGGTGCCCGGCTCTCCCCAGGTAAGCTCCAGGGTCGTCCGACCCGGCTTGTCGTCGTCCAGAGGGCTGGCCTTCGGATACAGGTGGATCCGCACGTTCGGCGGATAGCTGTCCAGAAGCTCCTGATAGACGACGCCGTGTCCAGCGTGCTGCAGGCGCTCGGCCACGTCGCGCGTGTGCTGGAGGGCCCAGCGCCTGAGGTATTCCGCGCCCCGCTTACGGTCCTCTTCGAGGACGAGCGCCTTCTGCACCAGTCGGCGTGTTTCGTCCTGCTTGCGCTGCTCGTACTCGCTGAGAAGCGTCTCGAGATGGTCGCCGGGGGCGTCGAGCATGGATTCCGGGAGGTTGCGGGTTGGGAGGCTGGAACCGGCTGGGCCGGCCCGAACGCGTAAGATGCGGCTCGGACGGGGGCGATGCCACCCTGCCGAGCCGGCCCGAAAGCCGGTCGCCGCCGCGCTTCCAGGACCCGGGGCGGGTTGTCTCCCAACAAGCCCGACCCGACGTTTCTCACGGGTCTCCGCCTGCAATCCGCATGCCTTCCTCGGGAGATGTCGTGACCACACCCTACTCGAGCTCCGATTCCCGTTTCCAACGGCTCATCCATGCCCATGCTCCCCTGCGGCGCTTGGCGGATGGATGTGCTTGGGCCGAGGGGCCCGTGTGGCTTCCTCGGGACGAAGCGTTGGTGTGGAGCGACATTCCCAACGATCGGATGCTGCGCTGGTCCGAGTCCCAGGGCGTGTCTCTGTTCCGTCACCCGTCCAACTACGCCAACGGCAACACCCTCGACCGCGAGGGTCGGATCGTGACCTGTGAGCACGTCACGAATCGGGTCAGCCGGACCGAGCACGACGGCACCGTCACCACCCTGGTGGAACGTTTCGACGGCAAGCGACTGGACTCGCCCAACGACCTCGTGGTCAAGTCCGACGGGACCATCTGGTTCACCGATCCGCCGTATGGAATCCTCAGCGAGCGCGAAGGGAAAGTCCGTGACAGTGAGATCGGGGCCAACCACGTCTACCGGCTCGATCCCGACTCAGGCGCGCTGTCCGTCGTGGCGGACGACTTCGACCGGCCCAACGGCATCGCGTTCTCTCCCGACGAGCGGCACCTGTACGTGTCGGACAGCTCCCGGAAGCACTGCCACATTCGACGATTCGAGGTGCGAGACGACGGAACGCTCGGCGACGGCGGGGTGTTCGCCGTCATCGACGCCGGGGTGTCCGACGGCTTCCGGCTGGATACCGACGGGAACGTCTGGACCTCGGCGGAGGACGGCATCCACGTCCTCGACCCGTCGGGCGTGTTGATGGGGAAGATCCTCGTCCCGGAGAAGGTGGCAAATTGCGAGTTTGGTGGTGCGGAACGCTCCACTCTCTTCATCACGGCGTCGACCTCCCTCTACGCCGTGGACGTCCGAGCGCGGGGCTCTGTGCGGTTCTGAACCGACCCGGCGGGCGGGAACGCCACCGAAGCCCCGGGGGGCGTGGATTTTGCACCGCTTCGCCCGAGCGAGGAGGAGCGGTTCGGCATCGCCCGGGTCGGATCCGAGGGGTGATGGAGGGGCCAGGCCGCATGAATGGCCGTAAGCGTCGGTGCTTGCGGCACGCGGACGCGGGCTTCTCCGTCCCGCTTCGGCTCCGCGGCTCGATCCCGGTCCGAGCCTCCTCCACAGACTGTTGCGCTCGCGCAGCATTCGCCCCGGCAGCTCAAGCTCAGACTCTGATCAAATCCGAAGGGAATACGGCTACATGAACGTCCAGGACACGATGGCGCGCACGGCCACCCAGAGCGTCATGGAGCGGATTCGCGAGGTCGCCTCGAAGACACCCGACCACCCGGCCATCGAGGAGGCCGGGGCTGCGTTGTCGTATGGCCGACTGGTGGAGCTCGTGGACGCCGTGGCTTCCGGGGTGCGCGCGGCCGGCGTCTCGGAGGGGCAGCTCGTGGGCCACTGCTTCGAGCGTACCGCAGACGCCATCGTGGCATTGCTGGGCATCATGGAGGCGGGTGCCGCGTACGTACCCGTCGATCCCCGCTACCCGGTGGACCGTATCCGTTTCTCGCTCACGGACGCCGATGTCGCTCTGGTGGTGAGCGACCCGGCGAGCCGGAGCGTGGTGGACGACCTGGGTCTTCCGCTCCGGGTCCTGGAGGGGGACAGCCTCGCCGGGACCGACCACGCCCGCGCGGACGCCCGTCGCGTCGACGGCGCGGCCTACGTGGTCTACACGTCCGGCTCCACGGGACGGCCGAAGGGTGTGGCCATCGGGCACGATGCTCTCGATCACTACGCGGTGGCCATGCGCGACCGTCTGGCGATCCGAGAGGACGATCGCTACCTGCACACCGCGTCGTTCGCCTTCTCCTCCTCCGTACGGCAGTGGGTCCTCCCATTGACGGCCGGAGCGACGGTGGTCATCGCCGGACGCCAGCACATCGGTGACGCCCGGGCGCTCCTCGCGTGGATCAAGGATCGCAGGGCCACGGTCGCCGACCTGGTGCCTTCGTACCTACGGGGCTGTATCCAGGCGCTCCGGGAGGAGGACGCCGGTCAGCGGCGGGCCCTCCTGGAGAACGATCTTCGCCTCATGCTGACAGCGAGCGAGCCCCTCGCCGCCGCCGTGGTCCATGCGTGGCGTCATGAGCTCGAGCATACGGCGCGCTTCGTGAACATGTTCGGGCAGACCGAGACCTGCGGCATCGCGTGCACGTACGAGGTGCCGAGTGATCTCGGACCCGAGGGCATCGTTCCCATCGGGGTCCCGCTGGAAGGAATTGAAGTTCTGGTTCTGGGCGAGCGTGGGGCTCCCGTGTCCGTGGGTGAGGCCGGTGAGCTCATCGTCGCGGGCCCGACCCTGGGGATGGGGTACCTCGGGCTCGAGGAGGTCACCGCGGAGCGCTTCGTCTCCGATGCTTCCGGGCTCGTCGAGAGCTCCCGCTACTACCGGTCCGGGGACAGGGTCCGTCCCAGGGCGGACGGGGTGCTGGAGTTCCTCGGTCGCGCCGACACGCAGGTGAAGGTCCGGGGTCATCGCGTCGAGCTGGAGGAAGTCGAGGCCAGGCTGGCCGCGCACCCGGATGTGAAGGAGGCCGCCGTCGTTCCCGAGGAGACACCGGATGGCCAGACGGGACTGGTGGGCATCGTCGTCCCGTCGCGGGAAGGCGCCATCGACGCCGCGGGCCTACGGCGATTCGTCGCCGCCGCGCTTCCCGAGTACATGGTCCCCCTCTCCATCAAGGCCGCGGACGCCCTCCCCAGAACCCCCAACGGGAAGCTCGATCGCGGAGCGCTTCCGCACGCCTCCGCCACCCGACTGTCCCTCTCGCGGGCATACGTCGAGCCCCGGACCGAAGAGGAGCGCCGGGTCGCGGCGGCCTGGGCGGAGTTGCTGGGCGTGCCCGAGGTCGGGGCGCAGGACGACTTCTTCGAGCTGGGTGGACACTCGCTGCTCGCCATGAGGGTAATGGCTCGACTTCGGTCCGAGACGGGCGTGGACCTGCCCGTCCGGGTGCTGTTCGAGTACCCGACGGTGGCCGGGCTCGCCGCGCAGATCGCCGACGGGCCGACAGGCCAGGGCCGTGCGGATCGTCCGACCCTGGAGCGTGTGGCCCGGGACGACGCCGACCGGCCCTCCTTCGCGCAGCGCAGGCTCTGGCTGCTTCACCAGCTGGACCCGGACAGCGCGGCGTACAATCTCCTGGCTGCCATCCGACTCATCGGGTCGCTGGACGTGGATGCGCTGGGTAAGGCGATCACGCGCGTCCTCGAGCGGCACGAGTCGCTCCGGACCGTGTTTCCGAGTGTCGGCGGCGAGCCCCGCGCGCGGGTGCTGCCGGCGGAGGACGTTCGGCTCCATGCCGTGGCGGTGGCCGACGAAGATGCCGTGCGGGCCCGGGTCAAGGAGACGACCGGAGCGCCGTACGACCTGGAGGGCGGGCCGCTCTTCCGGGTGGAGCTCCTGCAGCTGGCGCCGGAGGAGCACGTCCTGGTGCTGGGCATGCATCACATCGTGTCCGACGGCTGGTCCAGGGGGATCCTCTACAACGAGATCGCCAGGCTCTACAGTGCGTTCGCCGCCGGTGACGCGGATCCGCTCCCCGACCTTCCCGTCCAGTACGCCGATTACGTCGACTGGCAGGAGCGCTGGTTCGCCGGGGACGGCCTCCAGGCCCAGGAGCGTTGGTGGACCGCGTTCCTCGACGGAGCCCCGGCCACTTCCGAGCTCCCGACCCAGCGTCCGCGACCGGCCATCCAGAGCTTCAACGGCGACACGGTGACCTTCCCCATCTCCGAGGACATCGCCGCCGGCGTGCGGCAGCTCGGGACCGAGGAGGGCGCGTCGCCATTCATGATCTACCTGGCGGCGCTGTCCGCCGTGGTCGGCCGGTATGCGGGCCAGGACGACGTCGTCCTCGGGTCGCCTACGGCCGGAAGAGCGGATCCTCAGGTCGAGCAGCTCATCGGCTTCTTCGTGAACACGCTCGCGCTTCGGGTGGGCCTGGAGGGGGAGCCCTCGTTCCGCGAGCTCGTCCGCAGGGCCAGGGAGGTGTCCCTCGGTGCGTTCGCGCACCAGGACCTGCCCTTCGATCGGGTCGTCGACGCGCTGAAGCTCCCGCGGGATCTCAGCCGGTCGCCGCTCTTCCAGGTCATGCTGATCCTTCAGAACACGCCTCCGGCCACCCATCGGCCCGCCGGGCTCACCATGAGTCAGGTGGACGTGACGCTGGATGCCGCCAAGTACGACGTGACCCTCTCCCTGGTAATGGGAGAGCACGGCATGACCGGACACCTCGAGTACAACACCGATCTCTTCGACCGGTCCTACGTCGAGCTCCTGGGAGAGCACTTCGTTGCGCTCCTGGAAGACGCTGTCCAGCACCCCGATGCTCAGGTGGCGAAGCTCCGCTTCCTCACCGCCGCGGAGGAGCGCACCCTCCTTACGGAGTGGAACGACACGGACGTGCCGCTCGACGAGTCGGTCACGGTGCACGGTCTGTTCGAGCGTCAGGTCCGCGCGAACCCGGACGCCACGGCCATCGTCTTCGGTGAGCAGAAGCTGACCTACGCGGAGCTCGACCGGCGGGCCACCCAGGTGGCCAACCACCTGGCTCGTCTCGGGGTGGGTCGCGAGACCCTGGTGGGTGTCTGCGTGGACCGATCCCTGGAGATGATGGTCGGGCTGCTCGGCATTCTGAAGGTGGGTGGTGCCTACGTACCCCTGGATCCCACGTACCCGCGGGATCGCCTGGCCTTCATGGTGGAGGACAGTGGCTGCCCCGTGCTGCTCACGAGAGAGCACCTGGTGGATCATCTGCCCGGAGAGGACCTGGCACGGGTTTGCCTGGACAGGGATTGGGACGAGATCGCCGCGGCGCCGTCCGTCCAGCACCCACCCGTCGATCCCGAGCAGCTGGCCTACGTCATCTTCACCTCCGGCTCCACGGGACGCCCCAAGGGCGTGATGGTGGAGCACCGCAACGTGGTGAACTTCTTCGAGGGCATGGACGCCCGCATCGATCCCGCCGGCCCGGTGAAGTGGCTCGCCGTGACCAGCATCTCCTTCGACATCTCGGTGCTGGAGCTGTTCTGGACGCTGGCCCGCGGCCACCAGGTGGTCATCCAGGCCGACGAGCCGCAGGCCGTCGTCGGCACGGTCGGTGCCAAGTCCACCAAGCCCATCGACTTCAGCATCTTCTACTTCGCCAGCGAGGCGGAGACGGATCGCACCGAGCCCTACCACCTCCTGTTCGAGGGTGCCCGGTTCGCCGACGCGAACGGCTTCTCGGCGGTCTGGGTCCCCGAGCGGCACTTCCACGAGTTCGGGGGCATCTACCCGAGCCCGTCGGTGATGGGGAGCGCCCTCGCCGTCGCCACCGAGAACGTGAAGATCCGGACCGGAAGCGTAGTGCTCCCGCTCCACGACACCATCCGCGTCGCCGAGGAATGGGCCGTCGTCGACAATCTCTCGAAAGGGCGCGTCCAGCTTTCCTTCGCGTCGGGTTGGCACGACCGCGACTTCGTGTTCCAGCCGCAGAACTACCAGGACCGCCGGAAGGTCATGGTGGACAAGATGGACGAGCTGAAGCGCCTCTGGCGTGGAGAGTCCATCACACGCGTGGGTGGCGAGGGTACCGAGCACGAGATTCGGACCTATCCGCGGCCGGTGCAGGCCGAGCTGCCCATCTTCGTCACGGCGGGTGGGACGCCCGAGACCTTCGCCACCGCCGGGCGGGAGGGGGCGCATCTCCTCACGCACCTCCTGGGTCAGTCCGTCGAGCAGCTGGCCGACAAGATCAAGATGTATCGGGACGCCTGGGACGAGGCCGGCCACCCCGGAAGGGGCGTGGTCGCCCTGATGATGCACACGTTCGTCGGGGAAGATCTCGAGGAAGTGCGAGAGACCGTCCGCGAGCCGTTCCGCGACTACCTGAGGAGCTCCGTGGGGCTGATCTCCGGCCTGGCCAAGGGCCGAGGTCAGGACATCCGCTCCGCCGAGTTCAGCGACGAGGACATGGAGGCGCTGCTGGACCACGCGTTCGATCGGTACTTCGAGACGAGCGCCCTCATGGGCACGCCCGAGACCTGTTTGGCCACCGTCGACCGGTTGAAGGATCTCGATGTGGACGATGTCGCGTGTCTCATCGATTTCGGCGTGCCCGAGGACCGGGCCGGCGATCTGCTGGAATGGTCGAACGCGATGG
>CAYGKI010000010.1:0-392 GCA_964350235.1 uncultured Gemmatimonadaceae bacterium
GCCTCCCACTCGGGCGGCTCCGACTCGAACGTGGCGTTCCCGGTGGCGATGCCCTCCACATAGATACGGCGGACCTCCGGCCAATCCTCCGGCCGAAGGTCCCGCACCGACACGGCGCCTACTGCTGGCAAGGCGCCTCGGGGTCCGGGACGGGACCGTCCACCAGGGGACGCTGATCCAGGTTGCCCACCGAGCTGACCAGGTCGCGCACGAACCCGGTGACACGGGTGAGCTTCCCGTAGTCGATGTACGCCGCTTCGTCGGTGCGCTGATGGTAGTCCCGGTGGCCGCCGGTGCTCATGAAGACCACCGGAATGCCGTACCGTGCGTACATGTAGTGATCGCTCCGGCAGTAGAACTGCTGCGGATGGCCCTCGGCGTCGTACTGGTAG
>CAYGKI010000010.1:442-21005 GCA_964350235.1 uncultured Gemmatimonadaceae bacterium
TCGACCCCGAAGTCCTGCCCCCGGCTCCGGTGCACGTCCTCGACCAGGGCGCCGAGCTGGGTGGACAGACGCCGGCTCCCGATGAGCTGGAGATAACCGGGGCCGCCCATCTCGGAATCCTCGACGGTCCCTCGCCCGATCATGTCGATGTTCACCGTGGTGACCATCTGTTCCCTCGGGACGGTGGGGTTGTCGGTGTAGTACCGGGCCCCCAGCAGGCCACCTTCCTCGGCCGTCTGCCAGACCAGGAGGATGGAGCGGCGCGGACGCTCCGGGGATGCCGCGATCACGCGTCCCACTTCGAGAAGCGCGACGCTGCCGCTGCCATCGTCGTCGGCGCCGTTGTTGATGGAATCGGGACGGTTGCTGCGTCCCGACGCGGCGAGGATCCCCCGGATCCGCTCCGCCTCCTCCGCCGTGGGCTCACGCTCCGGATCCTCGGCGCCGCCCGGCCGGACGACCTCGAGATAGGCCCTGAGGGAGTCGTGGGGGAGCGGTGGCACGCTGACCCCGATGTGGTCGCTGTGGGCCGAGAGGACGACGTACTCGTCCCGGAGCGCCGGATCGCTGCCCGGGATGCGCGCGACCACGTTGTACGTGGGCACCTCCACCGGCTCCTCGCTGGGCTCCACCACGCCCGACAGGGCGGGACCGTCAGCCCCTGATCGCAGGGCATCCACCCCGGTGCCGAACAGCCGCTCCACGAACGCCTCGGAGACGAAGACGAGCAACGGCCCTTCCCCGCCGGCGGACGCTTCGTCGCCCTCGTCCAACGCGACCTGTGGCTCCAGCAGGAACTCCAGGATATCCGCGCCGGCATAGTCGTTGGAAGCCATGAGGACGGCCTCGGCGCCGGCGAGCTTCTGGATGCTGGCCCCCACCAGGCCGAACGCCCTGCCGTCGGGTCCGCGAGCCGCGCCCAGCACGACCACCTTCCCGGCGGCATCCTCCGCGGAGATCTCCCCGGGCGCACCCATGTCGCCGCCGTACACGACGGGAAGACCGGTGAAGTCCAGCGAAGCGGCGGAGCCCAGATCCTCGAGCACGAGGGGCGCGAAGTCGAAGCCTACCTCGATGGCGCCGCCCGGCCCCTGGAGGGTGGAGCGCATCCCGCGGCGTACCAGCGGTACCTCCTGGAGGTAGGTGCCGTTCTCCCCGGCGGGCTCGAGCCCGTATGCGCGGGCCCGGTCCTCCAGATAGCGGGTGGCCCGACGATGCCCCTCCGTTCCGGCCTCGCGGCCCATCATGGAGTCGTGGGCGAAGGCGTACAGCATGGTCTCGAGCCGCTCCGTCTCGACGGCGGCTCCCACGGGGCCCGTGGCCGGCGTGGGCGCCGGAGCCGCCGAGGAGCACGCCGCGGCGATGAGGAGTCCCGCGAGGCCCCCCGCGGTCCGCGATGCGCGCGTGGTCCGGGTGGAGATCCCACTTCTCTTCATCGTCGTATCCTCTTGGATCCGGTCGTGGATTGGATTCCGAAATTATAGCGTCGCTCGGGCCGAGCGCGGGGGTGGTCCCGGTGGGACCCTGCAGGCGTCCGCGGGGTCGAAGCCCGACGTGCATCCCTCGAACGCCTGCGGGCAAGGACCGGCCATGAACGTGCTTCGCCCCACGACTCGCGCCGTGGCCGTCGCCGCGGCGCTGGCCGTCTCCGGCGCCCCCCTCCGGGCCCAGACCATCATGCCTGATACGCCCCCGCCCACACCCGGATCCCTTGTGGATCGGAGCGTGGCCATGGTCACGGGCTCCACCAGCGGGCTGGGCGAAGCGACGGCCAGGGCCCTGGGCGCCCGCGGGTGGCACGTCATCGTCCACGGGCGAGACGTGGAGCGGGGTCGGGCCGTGGCCGCCGAGATCGAGGAGGGGCCCGGCTCGGCGACGTTCTACGCCGGGGATCTGGCCTCGGTGGAGGAGACGGCCGGGCTGGCCCGGGCGGTTTCCCGGGATTTCGACCGACTGGACGTGCTGGTGAACAACGCGGGCATCTGGCTCTCGGGCGACGACCGGCGAAGGACCAGCCAAGATGGTTACGAGCTGTCTTTCCACGTCAATTACCTGGCCGGCTATCAGCTCACCCGCGCGCTCCTCCCTCTGCTCGAGGCCTCCGCTCCGGCCCGGGTGGTGAACGTGGCGTCCGTGGCTCAGAACGAGATCGACTTCGACGACCCCATGCTCGAGGGCGGGTACTCCGGAGGGCGTGCCTACGGTCAGAGCAAGCTGGCACAGATCCTCTTCACCTTCGACCTGGCGGCGGAGCTCCAGGGACGCGGCGTCTCGGTGAACGCGCTCCACCCGGCCACCCTCATGGACACCCCCATGGTACGCGAGGCGGGGGTGCCACCGCGCGCCACCGTGACCGAGGGCCGGGACGCGGTGCTCCGGCTCATCCTCGACCTGGACGTGGGCACCGGCGGCTACTTCGACGGCCAGACGGCCGCCCGTGCCCACCCCCAGGCGTACGACGAGGAAGCCCGGGCCCGCCTCCGGGCCCTCAGCGAGCGGCTGATCGGCGGCTGACCTCCGAGCCACCGGGCGTCCCCGGAGGTCGCCCCCCTACTCGGCCCGCATGGTGATCATGGGGTCCACCCGGGTGCCGCGCGCCGCGGGAATCCAGCTGGCGAGCCAGGCGGCGCCCCCGAGGAGCAAGGCGGAGCCCACCAGGCTGAGCGGGTCGCTGGGCTCGATACCATAGAGCAGCGCCCGGACCACCCGGCCACCCGCCAGCACACCCACGATCCCCAGAGCCAGGCCGACCCCCACCACGGACAGGGACTGCCCCACCACCATCCGTCGCACGGCGGCGGGCGCCCCACCCAGGGCCAGGCGAATCCCCATCTCCCGCGTGCGCTGGGCCACCTGGTAGGACACCACGCCGTAGATGCCCGCGCCGGCCAGGATCAACGCCAGCACCGCGAACCCCCCGAGGAGCAGCACGGTGAAGCGTTCCGACCCCACCGACGCCCGAACGGTCTCGCGAAGCGGCTCGATGCGCGGCGGCACGTCCGGGTCCAGTCGCTGGAGATTGGCCCGAAGGGGCGCCGTGAGCATCCCCGGATCCTCCCCCTCCGACTCCACCAGGACGTAGGCCGAGTACTGCGCCCGGAACGGTCTCTGGAGGTAGTGGAAGTACACGGTGGGCACCGGCTCGCGGTCCAGGCTTCGGTAGCGCACGTCTCCCACCACGCCCACCACCTCCGAGAAGGGACGCTCCTCGTAGAGATCGTCCATTCCGCCACCGGTGACCGTCTTCCCGATGGGATCCTCCCCGGGCCAGTACTGGTCGGCGAAGCTCTGGCTCACCACCGCGACGTGGACTCCCTCCGGCCCGTCGCGCTCGTCGAACAGCCGGCCTCGCAGGAGGGGCACGTCCAGGGCCTCGAAGGCCCCCGCGTCGGCGATGACGTACCCGGCGTCGGCGAACTTCTCCAGGTCACCGTCCAACTCCATGCGGCCCGAGGGGAAGAACCCGCTGAAGGGGACCGAGCTGATGAAGCCCGCGGCGGGAAGGGCCCTGGCCTCTTCGATGAACGCCCGGTGCCAGGCCGCCTGCTCCGCCGGCGACCCGTACTTCCCCTGAGACAGGCTCATGGTCATGGCGGTCACGTCGGCGGCGTCGAATCCGGTATCCTCTCTGAGGAGCTGCTGGAACGACCGCACCACCAGTCCCGATGCTACGAGAAGGACCAGCGCCAACGCCACCTCGCCGGCCACGAGCACGCGCCAGATGGACGCCCTCCCGTCCGCGGCGTTGCCCCGCCCGCCGTCCCGGAGCGCATCTCCGGCTTCCGTCCGGCTGAGGCGGCGCGCCGGGACCAGGCCGAACACCAGCACCGTCGCCACCGCGATGCCCACCGCGTAGCCCAGCACCGTGCCGTCCATCCCTACCTCACCCAAGCGGGGCACCGCCTCGGGCCCCAGGGCCCGGAGCCCGTCCAGGACCAGGCTCGCGAAGCCCAGCCCCACCACCGTCCCCGCGCCCGCCAGCAGCACGCTCTCCGTGAGAAGCTGCCGCGCGATACGGCTCCTGGGGGCCCCCAGAGAGGCCCGCACCGCGAGCTCGCGGGATCGGGTGGCACCCCTGGCGAGAAGGGTGCTCGCCAGGTTCGTGCACGCCACGAGCAGCACCAGACCCGCCGCGCCGAGAAGCAGCAGCAGGGGACGCCGCGAAGCGCCCACCGTCTGCTCGTGGAGTGACCGGACGACCACGCCCGTGGCCAAGTACTCCGAAGGGTACTCCTGGCTTGACTCCACCAACCTCATGGTCAGCGCGTGCATCTCCTCCGTGGCGACCTCCGGGGAGTTCCCCGGCGCCAACCGGCCCACGACCTCCCAGTTGTGCGAGGATCGGTAGGACGACTGGTCGTCCTCCGCCACCGGAACCCACAGGTCGGACGCACCGGGGAACGCGAATCCGCCCCCGGCCACGCCGACGATGCGATGCCGGGTCCCGTTCACGTCCAGGAACAGATCGTCGAGCTCGGCGCCTCCCAGCTCATTGGCCCAGAACCGCTCGCTCACCACGCCCACGGGCTCCGCCCCGGGCTGGTGGTCGGCGGGAGTCGTGAGACGGCCTCTCACCGCCTGCGCCCGAAACACGCTCCAGATGCCGTCGGTCACGAGGCTGACCTGCCCGACCAGCGGCTGCGCGCCGCCGAGGATGGTGGTGGTGGAGTAGTTGAAGGCGGCCAGGGACGAGAAGCTCCCCTGCTCCGCGCGCCAGTCCGCGAAGTTGGCCCACGCGACGTACATGGGGTTGCCGGAAGTGTTGCGCTCCCGGACCCACAAGATGTCGTCGGGCTCCTCGTAATGCGGCAGGTTCAACAAGACCGAGTCCCCCACCGAGTAGATGGCCGTGTTGGCGCCGATCCCCAGGCCCAGCGTCACCACCGCCACGAACGCGAACTCCGGCGCCTTGGCCAGCGTCCTCAGCCCATACCGCAGATCCTGCACGAATGCATCCCACATGCCCGTCCTCCTCTCCGCCCTGATCTGTCGTTCGGTGATGGCCCGGCACGACCGCGCCACCTCTTCCACGTCTCCGAACCGGCGCTCGGCCTCCCGAAGGGCCTGCTCCGGACTCCATCCCTCCTCCACCAACTCCCGAGCGCGGAGCTCGAGATGCGCCCGGATCTCCCGGTCCACGTCCTCGTGGACGCCCGGCCCGAAGACCCGGCCCCGCTCCCGTGGCCCCGAGCCGGGCATCCTCACGCCGGCGCGCCCCCCAGGACCCGACCCATGGCGTCCACGTAGCTCCTCCAGGAGCGGACGCCTCGAACCAACTCGGCCTCTCCGTCCGGGGTGAGGGTGTAGAACTTGGCGTCCCGCCCGGTCTCCGACTTCTCCCAACGGGACTCCAGGAGCCCTCGGGCTTCGAGCCGGCGGAGGGCCGGATACAGCGCGCCTTCCTGCACGTCGAACGCGTCGCGGGTGGTCTCCCGAAGGAACCGGGAGATCCCGTAGCCGTGCATGGGTCCCTCGCTCAGCGTCTTCAGGATGAGGATGTCGAGCGTCCCTTTCAGGAGCTCCATGGAGGTGTCGGCCATGAACCGCGTCCGCGGATCGAGGATGGAAGTGCCTGCCTGGATACCATCGAAGTTATACCCATCGAACTCTTATGTATACGAGCGACACGCCCTGGCTGTTTCGCCGGCACCGCTCAGACCATGCCCAGCAGCCATCGCAGCACCTGCCAACCCAGCCACACGCCGGCCGCCACCACGCCCACGGCGCCACCGAGCACGGCGCCGACGACCAGGCGGCTCCGGCGGCGGGCATCCACCGGGTGGTCCAGAAGCTCTTCCAGCAAGGCCAGGTTCCGGCGATTCGCCTTCCAGCCCAGGTCGAAGAGGTCGCCCGCCAGGGGAACCGTCCCGACCAGGGCGTCCAGCGCGATGTTGCCCAGCATGCGCGCAAGGACCCATCCGCCCGCTCCGAGTCTCGCCGCGGAGAACAGGAGGTCGAGAGAGACCACCAGGGGAAGCCAGTCGCCCACGCCGGGCAGGAATCCCACGAAAGGATCGAGGCCGATACGCCGTCGGGTTCCAGGGATCCGGACGAGGTCGTCCAGGATGCGGCTGATGAAGCGGGCGCGCCGGAGCGGGCCGGGCTCCGGTCGCTTCGATGGCGTGTCGCCTGGTGAGGTCACGGTCGCGCTCCGGATCGGAATGTGACCCACGGCCGGGTCAGCGAGTGTTCACTGCGAATACACGACATGGCGAAGCGCGCACGGCCGGCCGGCAAAGTCGCCCGCGGCGCTCCTCGGGCATCCAAGCGAAGAGAGTAGAGCATGTTCTTGAAGAAGACGAGCGGACGATTCCTCACGACGGCGGTGCTGACCCTGGGCCTCGCGGCCTGCGGGGACGGGACGGGGCCCGAAGGCGACGCCTCCCTGCGCGTCCTCCTCACCGACGCCCCGTCGGACTATATCGAGTCCGCCTGGGTGGACATCGGCGCCGTCGAGCTGCTCCCCGCCGGGGACGGGGACCGGGTGCTCCTCACCGAGGACGGCACCGACGGTCTCGTCGATCTCCTGGACCTGCAGGGAACGGCCACTGCCCTGCTGGCGGACGCCGTCATCGACGCGGGCGACTACCATCAGATCCGTCTCATCGTCGAGGAGGCGAGGGTGGACCTGGCGGACGGGTACGCGTTCAACGACGGCTCCACCTCGAAGAACCTGTTCGTCCCCAGCGGGGCCCAGACGGGTATCAAGCTGAACCTCGCCGGAAGCGATGGCGAGGAGGACGGGGGGCCGGTGCGGATCGCCAGCGGCGAGACGGTGCTCGTCCTGGACTTCGACGTCCATCAGAGCTTCGTGATCCAGGGTAACCCGGAGACGTCGGCGGGAATCAACGACGTCCTGTTCACGCCCACGCTCCGCGTGGTGGTCCTCGACGTGGCCGCCAGCGTCTCGGGAAGAGTGACGACCTCCGTGGAAGGCGCCTCCGTGGGCGGCCTGGTGGTCACGGCCGAGCCCACCGACGAAGGGACGCTCGAGGAGTACCAGAGCCGGACGGGCACCGCAGTCACCGAGGCGGACGGTGCGTACACCATCTACTTCCTGGTGCCCGGCGGCTACACCGTCTCCTTGGGGGCCGGTGAGGGCCTGACGGCGGATCCCGTCGAGACCGACGTCACGCTGACCGACGGCGAGAATGCGACGGACGTCGACTTCGTCCTCGTCGAAAGTGGCTCGTAGCCTGCCGCTCGATGGGCCGGATCCAGGCCGGTCCCGCGCCTCCAGGGGTGCGGGGCCGGCCACCCGCCGTCAGATTGTGCTCATGAGCCGATCCTCCGATGCGGACGTGGTGTCCAGGGTGCTCTCGGGAGACCGGGAGGCCTTCGGAACGCTGGTGGACCGGCATCAGGACAAGATGATCGCGTATGTGCGACACATGGGCTTCGGGCCGGAGGAGGCCCTGGACATCGTCCAGGACGGCTTCGTCCGCGCCTTCAAGCACCTGAGACGATGCGGAGATCCTGAGCGCTTCGGTGGCTGGCTGTTCCGGATCGTGAGCAACCTGTGCCGGACGGCGGCGACACGCCCCACCCGGCGGAAGACGGAGGCCCTGGAGGATCACGCCAACGGACTGCGGTCCCAGCGTGGCGACCCGGAGGCGCACGCCGAAGAGGCCTGGACGCGGGAGCGCGTGCGCGAGGCCCTGCAGGCGGTTCCGGACGACCAGCGCGAGGCGTTGGTCCTGATGTACCTGGAAGGATATTCGGTCGCGGAGATCGAGGAGCTGACCGGCGCGTCGAGCTCCGCGGTCAAGATGCGGCTCAAGCGGGGGCGGGACGCCCTGGAGCATGTCCTGGCCCCCCTCTTCGCGGAGATCGAGAGATGAACGAGCGGGACAGAGAGAAGCGACTCGGCGAGCTGCTGGGCACACTGCGTGAGGAGCATCGCGCGCCCCCGGACCTCAAGGCCGGCATCATGCAGCGGGTGAGGCAGATTCCTGACCCCGTCTGGAAGCGGGCGCTGGATTGGCTCTTCCGGCCGAGGACCGTGAGCCTCACGCCCGCGGCGGCGGGAGGACTCGCCCTCGCGGGTCTGGCGCTGATCCTGACCCTGCGCCCGGGCGTGCCCACGGGACCAACGGCGGGAGCATCGGACGGGACGGCGGCCGCCGTCGGAGCCGCGACGTCGGCGGAGAACCGCGTGACGCGTTTCGTGTTCGTGTCGCCGGGCGCCAGCTCGGTGCGCATGACCGGCGACTTCGTGTCCTGGGATCCCCATGGCATCGCCCTGGAAGAAGAGCGCGGGACCGGCGTGTGGACCGTGGACGTGCCGCTGGAGCCGGGCGTCTACCAGTACACGTTCATCGTCAACGGAACCGAGTGGCGGCCCGACCCCCTGGCGGTCTCGCAGATCGACGACGGCTTCGGTCAGACGAACAGCGTCGTCATCGTCTCGGGAGACAGCGAGGCCTGAGCACCGTGTCCACCGCCCTCCGCCAACTGGCCGCGGCTGCCCTCGTCGTCGTCACTTCCGCCACGGGCGTATCCGCGCTCGCGGCCCAGGATCCGGATCTCGCCGGCCGGGTGGACGCCACGACCCTGGGTCTTGTCACGCCGGTGCTCGCCGACGCGGCCCGCGACTCGCTCCCGGTTCAGGCGCTGCGGGCGAAGGTTCTCGAGGGTGCCGCCAAGGGTCGCCCGCCGGCGCTCATCGCCGACGTGGTGGGCCGGCTGGCCGACGACCTGCGCGCCACCAGGGCGGACCTCCGGGCCAGCCTGCCCGGGGCCGTGGTGGGCGACCAGGAGCTGGTGGCCGCTTCCCTGGCGAGACAGCAAGGCGTGCCCATGGCGTCGGTGGTGGAGCTCTGGAGCGCCAAGCGTCCGGGCACGCGCCTCGAGATCCCCATGACGGTCATGGCCGAGCTGGTTCGCCGGGGCGTCCCGGCCGCGGGCGCCTCCGCCCTCATGCGCCACGTCGTCTCCACGGGCGTCCCGCTGGACCGAGCCGCCCAGATCCCCGGGCGTTTCGACGGCATGGCCAGGCCGGGCAACACCCCGCCGGAAGTCCTCGAGCGTGTCCTCCGTGACCTGAACATCCCGGGCCCCCCGGAAGGCGTGGGTCCTCCGGACGGCGCGGGTCCGCCGGGCGGCCGGGGCCCCGGAAGCGGAGGTCCCCCGGGGGGGACGCCACCCGGGGGAGGCGGTCCCCCGCCGGGCGGAGCCGGAGGGGGTGGAGACGATTAGGATCGGCTCCGGACGTCGGGCCCCCGGTGGGCTCGCCGTTCTTGTCGTTCTGGCGACCGCGCTCCCCGCGACCGCCGCATCCCAAGCGCCCCGCTGGGAGGTGAACGCCACGGGAAGCAGGGTGGCGTACGACACTCTGCCGGCTCTGAACGCCCCGTCCATGGGTGGTCTCCTCGAGTGGCGCGGCTCCGACGTCCTGGGACGGGTTTCCGCCGGGGTGACGGGCTTCGAGGGCTCCGGATGGACGCTCCAGGGCTCCGGTGACGCCAGCGGATGGCTGAATCCGCTCCCCTCCACCCCGTTCCGGGTGGAGCTGGGTGGCTCCGGATCGGCTTCCCGGCACTCCAGCGGGTTCGGCACGCACCTGGTGAGAGCCGACGTGCGAGGACACTGGGTGGGGTCCCGCTGGGGTGCATGGGCGGGCCTGGCCGCGGCGCACACGAGAAACGGGGCGGACTCGGCATCGGCGGGGGCCTTGATCCCCGGCGTGGGCATCTGGAGGCGCGCGGGCGATGCCCGATTGACCCTCGGGTACCAGACGCCCCAGGTATACGGGCAACGCTTCCACGAGCTCTCCTCCGCCGTGTCCGTGTCCACGGCCCGCGCCGACCTGACGGCCTTCGCCGGGTGGCGTGGCGCCTCCTCGTCCGCCATCGAAGACGAGTCCTGGGTCGGCGTGAGCGCCGCGCTCTGGGTCCGCCCGTCGGCGGCCGTCGTGGTGGCCGGAGGACGATACGGACCGGATGTGCTGCAGGGGCTGCCCGGCGGCACCTTCCTCAGCCTGGGGTTCCGCCTCACCAGCCTCCGGGCGCGCCCGGTTTCGGACGCCGCCGCCCGGGCCCCGCTCCTGTTCACCCGTGAGAGCGCGGCACGCGGCGCCATCGGGTTTCGGATCCAAGGTGCTCGATCCGTGGAGGTCGCCGGCGACTGGAACGATTGGACGCCCGAGCCGCTGACCCTCGGCCCCGATGGCCGATGGCTCATCCCCGCGGGGCTTGGCCCCGGCATCTATCGTTTCAACCTCCGCGTCGACGGCATGCGGTGGATCGTCCCCGACGGGGTCCCGTCCGCCGATGACGGATTCGGAGGCGAGGTGGGGATCCTCATCGTCCGTGAGGACCCGTGATCCCGACGAGCCGGCACCGTCGATGTGACCGGATGCGCCGTGTGGGAGTGTTCATGTCGAACACGGGCCACAGTCCAACGGAAACCATGACCAGCACCTTGCACATAGAACGCCGCCGCCGCCGGATCCGCTCCCTTCGGCGAGTCTGCGGGCTCGGCCTGCTGGGGCTCATCGTCACGCCCCCCCCCGTGGCGACCCAGCAGGTCGACCCCGCAGCTCGACTCGCCGGTCGTCTGAGCCCGGATCTCGAGGTCGCCGTGCTCCAGCGCATCGAGGCGGCCACCGCACGGTCCCTCCCGGCCGGCTCCCTGGTGGACCTGGCGCTTCAGGGCCTGGTGAAGGCCCGGAGCGGCGAGGAGGTCCTGTCGGCGCTGGACCGCCATCTCGCGACGCTGACCATGGCGCGCGACGCCCTGGGCGGACCCGACGAGCGAGTGCCGGCCTCCGAGGTGGAGGCGGCGGGCCTCGCCATTCGGATGGGCGCGGATCCTGACGCCGTGTCGGCCATGGCCCGATCCCGGCCGGCAGGCCGGTCCCTGGAGATCCCTCTGCTCGTGCTCGGCGGGCTCTCCCAGCGGGGGCTGCCCTCGGATCAGGCGCTGGGCCAGGTCATGAATCGGCTCGCCGACCAGGCCGGAGACGAGGCGCTTCTCGCTACGTTGCCGGCGGTAGGGATCGGCCGGGGTCCGGGGAGTCTTCCCGCCCAGGCCGTCGGACCGGGCGGCGGGGCCGCTGGGCTGAGCGGCCCGCCGTCCGGCCTCCCGGTACCCGTGGGTCCCGCCGGGAGCCGACGCCCGGACGCGCCCCCCGGCCGGGGCCGCCCCGACACCCCTGGAAGCGGGGGGAACCCGAATCCAGGCGGCTGACCGGCTGCCCTCCCTTCGGCCCGGCCCACGAGCTCGTGGGCCGGGCTTCTTCATCTATGGACCCTGGCCTCCGCGTGGCCCGTGAAAGCGGGCCGCCGTAGATTCCTCCATCCCCCCCTTTCAGCGTCGCACCCTACTCGCGCTCCAACCACCGGTTGTCCGTGCGCCCCACATCGCTACGCGGCTATCTCATCGTGCTCGTGCTGGCACTCGCCCTCCCGGCGATCGCCCTGGAGTTCTGGTGGGGGTACCAGGACTACCGCGACGCGCGCACGCAGGCCCAACTGGAGGCCCTGAACGCCGCGGAGCTCGTCTCCACCAGCGTCCAGCAGTTCCTGACCACCGCGGGTGAGCTGCTGGCGGGCGCGTCCCGGGAGCGCTTGTACGGCATGGAGGAACCGCGCGGATGCGACGGCGTGGTCTCGGCCCTCACGGAGGTGCTGCCCTTCTTCGAGAACGCGGTCGTGCAGCGTCCGGACGGGACGGCCCTGTGCTCCGCCCGTCCGGCGCCGGAGATGGAGTCGGTCTTCACCACCGGATGGCCTCCGGCGGAGGGGGAGGCCCGGGTTGGGGACCCGATCCACGATCTGGAGCTCGGCCAGTGGGTCCTGCCCATCGCGGTCCCGGTGCGGCTCGGCGACGGAGCCGAGCCCGGTGCCCTCGTGGGGATCGTGCCCCTGTCCGAGTTCAACACCCTGGTTCGCGGCGTGAGCCTGGGCCCGGACGACCTCACCACCATCGCCACCGAGCGACTCCAGGTCATCACCCGGTCCTCCGACGCGGGAGCCTGGGCCGGACAATACCTCCCCGAGCCCGAGAACACGCACCGGGTCGTCGGCCCGGGTCAGCGGGTGGTCAGCGGACCGGACGCGGAGAACGTGCAGCGTGCGTGGGGCATCACGCGGGTGGGTGATCTGGGCTGGGAGGTCTATGTGGGCGTGGCCGAGGCCGAGGTGAACGCGCCCGCCATGAGAGCCACGATCAGGCGCGTCGGATCGACCGCTTTCTTCCTGTTCCTGGGCATCGTCGTGGCCACGGTATCGTACGCGCAGATCGCCCGATCGCTGCGGGAGCTGGTGACGCACGCCCGCACCGCCGCCCGTGACCGGGTGGCCCCGCTGCCCCCGGGGACCCCCAGGGAGGTGAGCGCCGTGGTGGAGCAGCTCAATCGCACGCTGGACGAGCGCGACACGGCCGAGGCGGCGGAACGCCAGGCGCTGGAGCGGTACGCCACCATCTTCAACGATGCCATCTTCGGGATCTTCGTGGCGACCCCCGACGGGTGGATCCTGGAAGCGAACCCCGCGCTGGCGTCCATGCTCGGCGCGTCGGAGATCAGGCAGGTGCTGGACCGCCCGCTCCGGCACCACTTCCTGGACCCGGACCAACACGACATCATGCTGGCCACCTGTCTGGCCGAAGGCTCGGTGGAGGAGTTCCTGGCCGAGTGGCGTCGAGCGGACGGCCAGACCATCGTGGTCCGCATCGACGGGAAGCGGGTGGGAACGGAGTCCGGCTACGAAGGCATCGAGATGATCGTCGACGATGTCACGGAGGAGCTCCGCCGTGATCAGGAGGTCCAGCAGACACAGAAGATGGAGGCCATCGGCCGTCTGGCCGGGGGTATCGCCCACGACTTCAACAATCTGCTCACCGTCATCAGCGCCAACGCCGAGCTCATCGACGAAGGGCTCACCGAGGACAGCGCCCTGCGCACGGACCTTCGGCAGATCCAGAAGGCCAGCGATCGGGCCGCCTCCCTGACACGCCAGCTTCTCGCCTTCAGCCGGTCGGACACCTCGGAGATGCGCGCCGTGGACCTGAACGCCGTGGTGGCGGACCTGGACGCCATGCTTCGGCGGCTCATCGGGGACGACATCCGACTGGAGACTTCCCTCGGCGCCGACGTGCCCACCATCCAGGCCGACCCCAGCCGTATCGAGCAGGTGGTCATGAACCTGGTGCTCAACGCCCGGGATGCCTTGCCGCGCGGCGGTTCCATCCGCATCAGCACCGCGCGCGTCCCCGGGCCCGGAGCGTCCCCGGAAGGATCCCGGTGGGAAGTCCTCCTGACCGTGGAGGACGACGGGGAGGGTATGGACGACGCTACGCGAGGGCGGATCTTCGAACCCTTCTTCACCACCAAGAAGGAGGGTCGGGGAACCGGGCTCGGCCTCGCCACCGTCTACGGGATCGTTCAGCAGGCCGGTGGCCGGATCGAGGTGCGGAGCGAGCTGTCCGAGGGCACCCGGTTCCGAATCTGGCTACCGGTTCGCGCCGCCCGGGGGCACGCCGTCCCCGATGAAGAGCGCACGGAGTAGACGCCCCACCTCGTCGTTGTCGCGGATCCCCGCGAACCGCTGGGCGCCGGGCCCCGCCGCGAAGAGGGGGACCATGTTGTGGGTATGGTCGTCGGTGGTGTAGCGCAGCTCCACCTCCGGGGACGTCGCCTCGCCGTGGATGGCGAGCCCACCGGTCTCGTGGTCGGCGGTGACCACGACCAGGGTGCCGGGCACCCGCTGGGCGAAGTCCAGCGCCACGCCGACGGCCTCGTCCAACTCCAGGATCTCGGCCTCGATGGACGCCAGACGATCGTTGTCGTGCTGGTAGGAATCGGTCCCTTCCGACTCCACCAGCAGGAAGAAGCCCTCTTCGCTCCGGGACAGACGTTCCAGCGCCGCTCGGGTCATCTCCGGGAGGTCCGGGGAGCGTGCGCCGGCCCGGGGCAGGTCCCCGCCCGCGAAGAGTCCGATGAGGCGCGCGTCGGAGGCGGGGTCGAGCGCCCGCAGGGCGGAGGCGTCGACGGGGCACTCGGCGGTGGCACAGGCTCGGGACAGCGCGTCGCCCCCTCCATCCGGCGCCGTGCCGTCGAAGTAGTCACGGCCCCCACCCAGGAGGACATCAACGCCCGAGGCAAGCGTCTGGACGGCGATGGTGCCGTGCAGGTATCGACTCGGGGCATGGGCGGCGAAGGCCGCGATGGTGGCGTCCGTCACCGATGTGGTGGTGATGAGCCCCGTGCGCTTCCCCAGGGCCTCGGCCTCCTCCAGAAGCGTGCGAACCGGCGCGCAGGCGGCCGGGTTTCGCTGAACCTCCGCGGGATCCTCGCGGATGAGCTCCCGGCATCCAGGCGCCACGGCGATGGCTCGATTGAAGGTCCGCATACCGGCCGAGAGGGCCGTGGCGCCGGCGGCGCTGTCCGTCAGGCCACCGTCGCTGTTCCGCGTATCGGTGAGCCCCACCACCGGCATCTCCGCCACCCTCAACGCATGGCCTCGAGCCAGGCGCGCCACGGACCAGGTGCCCACCCCACCTCCGTCGGCGACCAGGAGGATGAGATTCCGCACCTGTGCGTCGTCCGGTTCCTGACCGGCCACTTGCCACGGGAATGCCAGAACCGCGGCCGCGAGCGTGAGGATTCCCGTATGTCGAAGCGCTGGAGCCATGTTCGGATGCGCGGAAAGCGTGACCGTTGCTCGATGCGATGAGCATCGTGCGCTCCCGTGCTGTTACCACGACGGGGCTGTAACGGTTTCGGTGCGGAGCCCGCCTTCCGCCCCGGCTTGACCCTCGAGCCGAGGCTACTATTTTAAACTTCATTCATACATCATTGCAGCTTTGGCTTCGCGCCGCATCTGACACCAACACACCCGGGAGTCCACCATGAGCAAGACCGTATGGCAGCTCGATCCGACCCACAGCCAGGTCGAGTTCTCCGTGAAGCACATGATGTTCACCACCGTCCGCGGACGCTTCGCCGACGTTGAGGGGACCATCGAGATCGACGAGAACAACCCCGAGGCTTCGAGCGTGACGGTGGAGATCGACGCGGCGAGCATCGACACCCGGGTGGAAGATCGGGACAATCACCTCCGATCGGAGGACTTCCTGGCCGTGGAGGAGCACCCTCGGATCTCCTTCCGCAGCAAGAAGCTCGACGGGGGGCCCTCCGACCCCGGAGCCGAGTTCCAGGTCGTGGGTGACCTGACCATCCGGGGTGTCACCCGGGAGGTGACCCTGAGCGCCCGGTTCGAGGGAACCGGAACGGACCCATGGGGCGGAACCCGCGCCGGGTTCAGCGCCAGCACCAAGATCGACCGACGCGACTTCGATCTGACGTGGAATCAGGCGCTGGAGACGGGCGGGGTCCTGGTGGGGCACGACGTGAAGATCGAGCTCCAGGTCCAGGTGGTCCAGCAGCAGGAAGCCGGCGTGGAAGCCTGAGCGCGCAGCTTCATCGAGACGCACGAGACGAGGGGCGGTCGGGCATGGCTCGGCCGCCCCTTCGTCGCCGGCACCGCCGTTCCCCCCGGTCAGCGGCGACGGAAGACCAGGTAATGGGCGCCCCACGACTCGAATCGGTGGGTGACGTCCTCCTCGAGCACCAATCCCTCGCCGGCCGCGACGTCGACGACCTCACCAGGTTCCCATTCCCGGATGAGGAACGACTCCTCGAAGCGCTTCTCCCCGGCGCCGTTCCGCACCGCCGTACGTTCCCGGTAGGCGTGCAGCATGGGGCTCCCGGGCACCGGTGCGATCTCCACGTGCCGCAGGACGTCGTCGGCCTCGACTTCGAAACCCTCCAGAACGTCCGCGCCGGGCACGTCCACCACTACGGCGCCCCCGGGCCGAAGGGCCGACCGCATGCCCCGGAACGCGCGCCGCAGCTGGTCGCGGTGAACGATGTACCCGAGCACGCTGAACACGCAGAGCGCCAGGTCCTGATCTCCCGCGCCCCGGTACTGCTCCACGGACGCCACCACCCGGGTCACCGGCGCTTCGGCCGACTGCTTCTCGGCCAGCCGTGACAGCATGGCCGGCGACGGATCCACGGCGGTCACCCGGAAGCCGAGATCGGCAAGGGGAAGCGCCACCCGTCCGGTTCCCGCACCGAAGTCCACGATCCTCCCGGGTGGGGCTACCAGCTCCGTGACCAGCTGCACGGTGGTGTCGGTCAGGAGGTCCAGCTCCGCCCCGAACGTCCTTCGGAGCACCAGGTCGTAGACGTCCGCCCACCCTTCATGGGGCAGGGCGGGACCGTCCTGGCTCATCCCCCGGCCTGGATCTCCGCGGCCACCCGCTGCACCTCGTCCATGACGCGGAGGAGGTTGCCGCTCCAGAGCATCCCGATCTCACGCTCATCGTAGCCGCGGCGGACGAGCTCCAGCGTCACGTTGAACGTCTCGGAGGCGTCGGCCCATCCCTCCACGCCGCCACCGCCGTCGAAGTCGGAGCTGATCCCCACGTGCTCGATACCGATGAGGTCCACCAGGTAGTCCACGTGGTCCACGAAGTCGGACACGTCCACCGGCGGGGCCACGGCGTACACCTCCTCGGCCAGTCGAGGCTCGGCCGCGGCGCGGACTTCCTCCATCCGTGCCTGGTACGCCTCACGCTCCGCCGGAGGGAGCTGGAAGACCTCGCCCCGACCGAGCATCTGGAACCCCATCTCGTCGGCGATGTCCTGGTACAGAGCGTCGAGGGCGGCCTGGTACGCGTCGTTCTTCTCCGTGTCCAGATAGCTGCGGAACGCCACGGTCTGGACCACGCCTCCGTTGTCGCGGAGCGCCAGGAGCTGCTCGTCGTCCAGGTTCCGGCTCACGTCGTTGAGGGCCCGCGCGGACGAGTGGGATGCGATGACCGGCGCCCGGGTCAGCTCGAACGTCTGCATGATGGACGCCTTCGACGGGTGCGAGATGTCGATCATGATGCCCACCCGGTTCATCTCGGCGATGGCCTGGCGGCCGAGGTCGCTGAGCCCGCCGTGCAGGAACTCGCCGTCGCCCTCGCCCGTGTTGGAGTCGGAGAACTGGCTGTGCCCGTTGTGCGACAGCGACATGTAGCGCCCACCGCGAGCCTGGAAGTCGGCGATGTTGGCCAGGTCCATGCCCACCTGATAGGCGTTCTCGATGCCGATGAGCGCCACCTTCCGACCCTCGCCGGCGATGCGCCGCACGTCGTCGGACGTGAGCGCCAGGCCGATGCGGTCGGGGGCGATCTCCTCCGCCAGCCGGTGGATGGCTTCGAACTTCTCCACCGCCGCCGCGTGGGCGTCCGCGTATCCTTCCGGCGTGAGCGGGCCCTGCCCCACGTAGACGATGAAGAACGCCGCGTCGAGCCCCCCGGCCTCCATCTTGGGCAGCGTGACCTGCGTGGGGAGGTCCTGGGTGTAGTTGCGCTCGGCGGTGAAGTTGGCCGCGCTGATGTCGACGTGCGTGTCCAGCGTGATGACCCGATCGTGGATGGCCCTGGCCCGCTCGACGAGCTGGGCCTCGGTCTCGACATCGGCCGGGGCGTCCGCGGCCGGGCCGCAAGCGTGCATCACGGTCAGGGCCGCCGCTGTGAAGGCCACGGAGAAAGATCGGGAGATGGCTTTGGACCGGCGCTTCATCTCGGGCTCCATCGGGGGATGCCGGGGGCGGTGGCGTCCGCCGCCGTCGAAGATTCGACCCCGAGTCTAAGCGCTTGCCCCCGGCGCGGGCCATATCTACCCTCGAAGGTCCCCCACAGCGGCCTCCCTCCGTCCCGGTCCCCAACGCCCGCATGAAGTTCCTCAGCGGACACCTCGGCTACGCGCTTCAGGACGAAGATCTCCGTAAGAATGTCCGCGCGCTGCTGAAGTACGTCGTCTTTCTGTGCGTGGTCATCGCCGTGTACTCGGTGCTCTTCCACGTCATCATGGTCCAGGTCGAGGGCCAGGACCACTCGTGGATCACCGGTGCCTACTGGACGCTCACCGTCATGAGCACGCTGGGCTTCGGAGACATCACGTTCACGTCCGACGTGGGGCGGGTGTTCAGCATTCTCGTGCTGGTCTCGGGGATCATCCTGCTGCTCATCGTCCTCCCGTTCGCCTTCATCCGGTACTTCTACGCCCCGTGGCTGGAGGCGCAGCTCCGCACCCGGGTGCCCGACGCGTTGCCCGCCGACACCCGGGGCCACGTGGTGTTCATCCACTGGGACACCATCGCCGAGGACATGGTGTCACGCCTCGAGGGCGAGGGCATTCCCTACTACGTCATCGAGGAGGACGGAGCCAAAGCCACCGACATGCAGTCGGACGGAATCTCCGTGGTGCGCGGCACGGTGGACGCGATCAGGACCTACGAGGGCCTGCGCATCGGCCAGGCACGGCTCGTCGTGCTGAACCGCGACGACCTGATGAACACCAACGTGGCGCTGACCATCCGGGACGTGTCGGCCAGCGTGCCTTTGGTGGCCTTCGCAGAGGACGAGCATTCTGTGGACATCCTCGAGCTCGGAGGGTGCACCCACGTGCTGCCGCTCAAGCGGATTCTGGGGGAGCAGCTCGCCAACCGGGTGAACGGCGGACACGCCCAGGCTCACGTCATCGGTCGGTACCGGGACCTGATCATCGCCGAGTTCTCGGTCCACGGCACCCCGTTGGTAGGCAAGACGCTGGGCGAGAGCCGGCTGCGGGAGATCGCCGGCGTGAGCGTTCTGGGCGTCTGGGACAGGAGCCGTATCGTCCCGGCACGCCCCGATGTCAGGTTCGGCGACCTCTCCCTGCCCGTGGTGGCGGGGTCCAGCGACGCCATCGAGCGCCTCAACGAGTACCTGTTCATCTACGACACCAACTGGAACCCGGTCATCATCCTGGGTGGGGGGAAGGTCGGACGCGCGGCGGCGCGCGCGCTCAAGGAGCGCTCCGTCCCGGTGCACATGGTGGAGCGGAACCCGGAGCTGGCGCAGACCATCGGGGACCTCCCCGACCGTCTGGTCATCGGCGACGCGGCGGACCGGGACGTCATGCGCGACGTGGGGATCGAGGACGCGCCTTCGGTGCTCCTCACCACCAACCGGGACGAGGCCAACATCTACCTGGCCTCGTACACCCGGCGCCTGAGCCCGGAAGCCCAGATCGTGAGCCGGATCACCCACGAGCGTAATCTCCCGTCCATCCAGCGGGCGGGCGCCGACCTGACGCTGAGCTACAGCACGCTGGGCGTGGAGTCGCTGTTCAGCCTGCTCCATGACCGTCCCGCCGTGATCCTCGGGCAGGGCATCGGATTCCACGACCTACCCTGTCCGGAGTCCCTGGAGGGCCTGACCCTGGTGGAGAGCCGCATCGGGGCGCGGACGGGCCTCATCGTCATGGGCCTGGAGGTGGACGGCGACCTGGTCACCGACCTCAGAGGCGCCACGGTGCTGGTCCCGGGCTGCACGCTCCTCACCATCGGGACGGAGGAGCAGCTCGATGCCTTCAGGGAGGCCTACCCCTGACGCAGGAGCCGAGGATGGCGGGCTTCGCCAACGTGGACGTCCATGGCGCGGCGCGCCGGGGCGACACGGGTGTCCTGAGCCTCCTCCTGGAGCAGGGGTTGGATCCCGACCTCCTGGATGCCCGGGGATTCAGCCTGGTCATGATCGCCGCGTACGGCGGCCAGGCCGAGGTGGTCCGGATGTTGACGGAGAAGGGAGCGGACCCGGACCTCCGGGATCCGGCAGGGAACACTCCGCTCATGGGCGCCGGCTTCAAGGGACTCGTGGAGGTGGCGCGCGCGCTCATCGATGCCGGCGCGGACGTCGGGCGCCGCAACCGCGAAGGCGCGACGGCACTGCATTTCGCGGCCGGTTACGGTCACGAAGCCCTGGTCCGGATGCTGCTCCAGGCCGGCGCGGACCCCCGGGCCACGGACGACGAGGGCCGCACCCCTTCGGCGGCCGCCTCGGCGCACGGTCACGGCGACATGGCGGAGCTGCTGTCCGGAGCGTGCGTGAGCCAACGTCCTCAGGGGCCGCCCACGGACGCGCGCAGCGCCGGCATGCGCATCAGAAGGGTCAACCCACGGACCAGCACGTAGACCACGAAGGCGATCCAGAGGCCCGTGTTCCCGGCGAGGGGCACGAGCGTCCACGAGGCACCCAGGAACACGAGCAGCGACAGGACGCCGGCGTTCCGCATGTCCCGTGTGCGCGTGGCGCCGATGAAGACGCCGTCCAGCTGGAAGGCCCCGAAAGAGACCAGGACGTAGAGCGCGGTATACGGGAGGTACGCCCCGGCCGTGGCCCGCACCGCGGGCAGGTCGGTGAGCAACGTGATGACCCAGGGTCCCGCCAGCCATACCACGACCGTGAGGAGTACCGCCGTGCCCCCCGCCAGCTCCGTGGCGGCACGCACCGCCCGGTCCAGCGCGTCCCGCGTCCGTGCGCCCATGGCCCGCCCCACCATCACCTCGGTGGCGTGCGCGTACCCATCGAGGAGGTAGGCGCTGGCCGACACCAGCTGGAGCAGCACGTGGTTGGCCGCCAGCACCGTGTCTCCGAAGCGCGCGCCCTGGCTGGTGAACCAGGCGAACCCACCCAGGAGGGCCAGGGTCCGCACCATGATGTCCGCGTTGGCCCCGAGGGT
>CAYGKI010000011.1:0-13808 GCA_964350235.1 uncultured Gemmatimonadaceae bacterium
CCAGGGTGGCCAGGAGCGCGTCCTTGTCGGCAGGCCCCTCCACCTCCTCCACCACCTTGCGGGCGAACAAGGATGTGACTCTTCCCATGCTGTCTTGCTCTGTCCTCGGAACCGTCGCGGTGGCCGTGGGCGCACGAGGGTCCAACGTAGGCATCGGACATGTCCCCGGCGACTGCGGCCATCCGGCCCCCGGACATGTCATCCTCCGGGCCCGATGACCGTGGGCAGGTGCGTCCTCGACGCGAACCGCGTATGGTTGGCCATGGCCGTTGGACGACGAGGGGGGACGATGACGCGACGGGAAGAGGGCGGGAGCGGGGGTGGTCGGGTAACGAGAAGCTTGGCGTTGATTCTATTGTCCGTCTCGATGACACCGCTCGGGGCCTCGGCTCAGGAGCCTGGTGCGCACGGGAACGTGCAGGTGTTGCCCAGCGACATCTCGAGAAGCGCCCTCATCGACATCATGCTCGCGAATCAGGCGGCTCTCGGCCTCCCGAGGCGGGCCAACGAGGGTTGTCTCTTCTGCCACGTCGGATCCATGGACACCCCTTCGAGCCAGTGGGATTGGGCGTCGGACGAGAATCCGATGAAGGGCAAGGCCCGGTCGATGATGGCCATGGTGGACGAGATCAACAGTCGCTGGTTGCGCGACGTCGATGGCACCTACGGGATGGAAGTCTCCTGCGAGACCTGTCACGCCGGCCGCACCAACCCGCTGCCGCTCGACCAGCTCCTCATCTCCCGGCACCGCGAAGACGGCGTTGACGCCCTGGTCGACACGTACCGAGAGATGCGGATCCGCTACTATGCCGCCGACGCTTACGACTTCCGCGTTCCGGTCCTGGCATCGGTGGCAGATCGCCTGGCGAGCGCGGGGGCGACGGTCGACGCGCTGCGCGTGCACGAGCTGAATGTGGCGTCCAACGACGACCCGGCGGCCCGGCACGGGCTCATCCGCCTGCAGATGACCTTGGCGCTCGAGTCCGATGGCATCGAGGCCATGGTCGACCGATACCAGCGGGCCAAGGCCGAGCACCCCCGTACGGCGTTCACGTCGGTGCTCATCTCGCCACTCGCTTGGGACCTGTTCCGGCGGGGCCAGGAAGACGCCGGCTTGAGGCTCTTCGATCTGAACTACGCGGAGAACCCCGACGCATACACGGCCACCGAGGATCTCGCCTGGGGCAGCGCCGCGACAGGCAATCTCCAGCGCGCCCTGGAGCTGGCCGAGGCCTGGGTTACGCGTCACCCCGAGCACGAGCTCGGGCTCCGACTCCTGGCAGACCTCCGCGCATCGGGCGGATGAGCGGTCTCGCTCGGGCCGCTCTCACCTGCAGTCGCGGTACACGCACACGGGGGTGAGCTGAGCGCCGGTGCGCCCCTGCGGCTCGCCCCCGGCCACCCCCGGCATGGTGAGCGTACCGATGCCCTCGATGGTCGCCGAGATCACTTCCCCGGGCTGGAGAAAGCGCTGCTCACCCCTGACCGCGGTTCCCATGCCGGTCCCACCGGAGGTCCCGTTGTTGATGACGTCCCCGGGGTAGAGCGTGATGATGGACGAGCCGTACTCGATGAGCTCCCAGAGGGTGTGGATCATGTCCCCCGCGCTCGCCTCCTGCATCCGCTCGTCCCCGATGTCCAGGGTCTGACGGAGGATCTCCATGGGGTTGCCGTAGAACTCCTTCGGCACGATCCAGGGACCCTGCGGCGCGAAGGTGTCATGCCCCTTCCCGACGAACCAATCCGAGGTCATGGGATTGCCACCCGGCGGACGCCCGCCACGGTCGGAGATGTCCATGGTCACCGTGTAACCGAAGACGTGGGACTCGGCATCGTCCGCGGAGATGTACTTCCCCGCCCGACCGATGACCGCCCCGAGCTCCACCTCCCAGTCGATCTGCGTCCGGCCCCAGGGCAGCACGATGGGTGAACCGTTGCCCACCACGGCGCCACGGCTCGGCTTGAGAAAAAGGTAGGTCCCGCCTCGGTTCTCACGGCGTTGGCGGCGTGCCTCGGCTCGTTCCTCCGGAGTCCCGGTCTCGTCCACGTGGCTGTAGAAGTTCACGGCGGCGTTCAGGATCTTGCCCGGATACATGATGGGAGGAAGCGTCCGCACGTCCCCCAGATCGTGGATGTACGCTGGCCGGTCACCGGCCAGCATGTCGTTCTCCACGATCCAGTTCACGATCTCGTAGAGCCGCTGCTTCGTGCCGTACTCGTAGCGGGCGATGAGGTCGAGCATGTCCTCGGGCGGCGGCACGGTGGGATACACGGCATTGCGCTCCAGATCCCTATTCGCCGCCTGAATCTCCACGATGTGCTGGTCACGGAGAACCAGGGCCACCGTGGGCACACCTCCGATCTCGAACGTGCCGACCTTGAAAGGCTCCACCACGGCTTGCGCGGCGGCTGGGCCCGCGGCCGGCAGCGTGAGCGCCGCCATGGCGATGAGCAGAGTTCGAGCATAGCGACCACGCATAGCGGACCTCACGGATGAATGGGCGTCGATGCGGCAGTGTGCGGGTCCGCCGCGCGCGATGTCAATCGGTGGTGCCCGGCCCGCCGCCACATCATCGTCCACCCCCCATCCACACATCCTCCAGCACGCGCACGGTACGGGTCAAGTCCACGTCGCCGAGCTGCAGGGTGATCCGGTAGACCCCAGGCACCGCCATGGGTGGGGCGCCAGGGCGCTCACCCGGGGCAACCTCCGGTGCGTCGCCCCGAAGGTCCCACTGCACCCGATTGAGACCGGCCTCGGCCGGACCCTCCATCCGTCGGAAGACCTCGCCCGTGACCACGTCGGTGATGGTCAGGACCGCGGCCTCGGGCCCGGCGTCCCTCAGGTAGTAGCTCAATGCGGTGCCCGGCTCGGGGTTCCGCCCGTAGAAGTGCTTCACGCCGTTGGAGCCTCTGGCGAGCGTGCCGTCCACGCGCCAGAGCACAGCTTCCCGGGGCTGGAACAGGTGCGCCTCGCTCTCGAGCACCTCCGAGGTCAGCTGCTGGAGGTGGGTGACGTCGTCCAGCACGAGCGCCCCCCTCCCGTGGGTGCCCAGCACGAGGTCACCGTCACGCGGATGCACCACCACGTCGTCCACGCGCACGGTGGGCAGGCCCGTCATCAGCTCGGACCAGCTACGACCCTCGTCCAGCGAGACGAAGAAGCCGAATTCGGTTCCCACGTACAGGAGGTCCCGGTTCCGCGGGTCCTGCTGGACGACATTGATGTTACCGAACTCGGGCAAGCCGCCATCGATAGCGGTCCAGGACGTCCCGAAGTCCCGGGTCACGTAGAGGTGGGGGCGGAGGTCTCCGCTCCTGTGGCAGTCGAAGGCCACGTACGCGGTGGCCGGGTCGAAGTGCGATGCCTCCACGCGAGACACCCAGCAGTCGGCGCCGTCGCCCCGGACGTTCGCGGAGACCTCCGTCCACGTCCTGTTGTCGTCCTGGCTCACCTGCACGTTCCCGTCGTCGGTGCCGACCCAGAGCACCCCGGGCGTCAGGGGCGACTCGTCCAGGGTGGTGATGGTGCCGTAGAAGGAGACGCCATCGTTCTTCGAGAGGATACACGGCTCTCCGCGCACGTCCCCGCACGGGGGACGCGCGCCGGGCACGCCCATGATCTCGAGCTGGTCAGGGTCCAGATCCCGGGTCAGGTCGGGGCCGGTGGTCCATGTTTCGCCGCGATCCACGGACTTGAACAGCCGGTTCCCGCCAGTGTAGAGGGTGTTGGGGTTGTGCGGGGAGAGCATGAACGGGGTGCTCCAGTTCCAGCGGTAGATCTCCCCCGCCTCGGGTGTTGGAACCACGTTGGTGGTCGGGTCGTCCTCACCCGGTGGCGTGGGCCGGATGGGCGTGCCGCCCAGATACGTCGCGTCGACACGCTCCGCGGCCATGCCCATGATCTCTCCCTGCCCCAGGTCCGAGCGCCGCATGTTGCCGAACTGGCTGGCGCTGTAGACGATGTCCGGATCGGTGGGATCCACGGCGGAGTAGGTGCCGTCGCCGCCGCCCACTCGGTACCACGCATCGTCGGGTATGAAGAGGCCGCGGACGGCGCTGGGCCCACACCAGCTCCCGTTGTCCTGCAGTCCTCCGCAGACGTGGTAGGGCCGGCGCGTGTCCACCGAGACCTGGTAGAACTGCGCGACGGACATGGTGCGGAAGGACTCGAACGTCTCCCCGCGGTCCCAGCTCTCGTCGAAGGACCGATGATGATGTGATCGCTGTTGGCCGGGTCGATCCACGCGCTGTGATGATCCACGTGCACGAAGGAGGCACCGGGGACGGCGTCGAACGTCACGCCCCCGTCCTCCGAGCGCGAGAAGCTCGAGCCGCCCGTGTACACCACTTCGGCGTCGTTCGGGTCCACGCGTATGAGGCTGTAGTACATGGGGCGGTTGTTGTGGTTGCTCCGGAAGGCCCACGTGCGGCCCCCGTCCGTCGAGCGCCAGAGCCCCGTCTTCTCGGGATCCGGGTCCATCTCCCCCGCCTCCGCGCGGTCCGCCGCCACTTCGATGAGCGCGTAGATCACGTTCGGGTTGGAGCGCGCGATGTCGAGCCCGATGCGCCCCATGGTGCCCTCGGGGAGTCCGTTGCCCTCCAGGCGGGTCCAGCTGTCGCCCCCGTCGTCGGACCTCCAGATACCACTCCCCGGACCGCCGCCGTTGAAGCCCCACCTGGTTCGACGGCGCTGGTAGGTGGCCGCGAAGAGCACGTCGGGGTCCTCGGGATGCATGACCAGATCCGTGGCGCCCGTGTCCTCGTCCACGAACAGAACGTGCTCCCAGGTGCGGCCGCCGTCCGTGGTGCGGAAGACGCCGCGCTCGCGATTCGGCTCGAAGAGGTGCCCCACCGCGGCCACGTAGACGATGTCGGGGTCCGTCGGGTGGAGAATCACCCGGTGGATGCTCTCCGTCTCCCGAAGCCCCACATGGGTGAAGGTCTCCCCGCCGTCGGTGGACCGATATACGCCGTCGCCGAAGGAAGAGCTCTGGCGGTTGTTCGCCTCACCGGTCCCTACCCAAACCAGCTCGGGATTCGACTGGGACACGGCCACCGATCCGATGGACGACGTCCCGTAGCTGTCGAACACCGGGTGGAAGGTCGTGCCCGCGTTGACGGTCTTCCACAGCCCACCCGTGGCGAATCCCACGTAGAAGACCCTGGGGTCGCTTTCCACCACGGCGATCTCGTCCACGCGCCCGCCCATGGTGATGGGGCCGATCTCCCGCCAGCGGAGGCCGCGAAAGAGCGGATTGGACGCCGGATTCACCGGAGGAAGCTGCGCGGCCCGGGGGCCACCGCCCGGCCCGGGCGGTCCCACCACGGGGGCCTGCCCCTGCGCCGGGCTGGGGGACGTGAGGAACGCCGGGGCGAGGATCAGGACCCCGATCGTCAGGAAGGTGCGCGTCGAGAGCGCCATGCGTGGACCTCCGTGGGCACATGCGAGCTGGGGCATCGGCCGAATGTCTCCATGGCCTGGCCCGTCCGTGGCCCATAGTAGGTCGGAACGGCGTACCGGACGAATCTCGGCATCGCGCCCGAAGGCACCCAGGCCTTGCGGGGCCCGTTCCGGAGCCGGCAGAGTTCACCATCCGAGCCACCCGGCTCCCTCGTCACCCTCGGGCCCAGGAAACGCCATGAAGCGCACGGTCTCCCTGACCGGTCTCGCCGTCCTGTCCGCCCCTCTGGCCGTGGCCGCCCAATCCGGCGGAGGCACCCGGGCGACCGAGCCCCCGTCCGCGGTGGTACAGGAGACGTCGCTGGAGCTGGAGGACGGCACGCGGCTACGCTACGCCGTCTCCATCCCGGCGGACCTGGAGGCATCGCCGGACGCTCCGCGTCCCCTGGTGCTGGCGCTACACCCCGGCGGGCGGGACGTGTACTACGGGAGCTGGTTCATGCAGAGCACCGTCGAGCCGGCCCTGCGCTCCTGGAATGCCGTGATGGTTGCCCCGGACGTCCCGGATCGGAGCTGGACCACCGAGCGCTCCGAGGCGGCCCTCGTCCAACTCCTCGAGCATGTCTTCGAGACCTACGCCATCGACCGGAGTCGGGTGCTCATCACGGGATTCAGCATGGGTGGCCGCGGCACGTGGCACAACGCGGCGCGGCGGCCGGACCTGTTCACGGCAGCCGTCGTCATGGCGGGCTCTCCCCGGGGCGTGGACCTCGACGCGCTCGCCGACACCCCGCTCTTCCTCATCCACAGCCCGGACGACGAGGTGGTGCCGTTCGCCCCCGTCGAGGCCGCCTACCGCGACCTGGCGGCACGCGGGCACCCGGTCCGGTTCCAGGCCCTGCCCGGGGCCAGCCACTATCAAATGGGGGACTACGACGAGGCGCTCATCGAAGCGGGCAGGTGGGTGCTGGAGGCGTGGGCGGGCCGGACGCCCTAGGATTCGACGCGCGTGGCGACCAGCCAGGTCCTGGACTAAGGTTAGCCCGACTCCATCCCACCGGCCCCGGACAGATCTTGCCCCCCACGCCCTCTCCTTCCCCGTATCTCGTCCCCTTCGACGGCTCCTTCAACCTGGAGGACGCGCCCACGGGCCCGCCCAAGGGGACCCCCAGGGAGAAGGTGCTCGAGAAGCAGCTCGAGGACCTCAACGACGAGCTGGCCGACCTCCAGCGGGTGCTCTACGCCCATGACAGGTATGCGCTGCTCCTCGTGTTCCAGGCCATGGACGCGGCCGGCAAGGACGGGACCATCCGGAAGGTGCTCCGGGGCGTGAATCCCGCGGGATGCCAGGTCTTCTCGTTCAAGCAGCCGTCCAAGGAGGAGCTGGACCACGACTTCCTGTGGCGCATCGCGAGGTGCCTTCCCGAGCGCGGCCGGATCGGCGTGTTCAACCGGAGCCACTACGAGGAGGTCCTGGTGGTGCGGGTTCATCCCGAGTACCTAGCGGCGCAGAACCTCACGTGCACGGACATCGATTCCCCTGCCTTCTGGACCCGGCGCCTGGATGCCATCTCCTCCTGGGAGCGCCACCTGGCCGACTCCGGCACGGTGGTCCTCAAGTTCTTCCTCAACGTCTCCCCAGAGGAGCAGCGGAAGCGATTCCTGGCGCGCCTGGACGAGCCCGAGAAGAACTGGAAGTTCTCCGTGGGGGACGTCCGGGAGCGGGGCCTATGGGACCGGTACATGGCCGCGTACGAAGCCGCGTTGAAGTCGACCTCCCGGCCGTGGGCGCCGTGGTACGCCATCCCGGCGGACGACAAGGACTACATGCGGATGACCGTGGCCGACATCGTGGTGCGGACGTTGAAGGCCCTCCCGCTCCACTACCCCGCCGTGGCGGAGGAGGATCGGGCGCGATTCGCCGAGATGCGCACCCTCCTGGAATCGGAAGCCCGGTAGGGGTGGCCCGATGCCAGGCGCCGGCACACGCCCATCCGACGCCGATCCCGACATGAGCGGTCGCCCGTCCGGGCCGCCCCGTCCCCTGGTCCGTCGCCTCGCGGCGCTCGCCCTGTTCGTCGCGGCCGTGGCACTCCTCATGAGCTCGGATCCGCTCTTCGCGTTCATGAGGGACCTCATGACGGAGGTGGAGCCCCTCATGGTCCGTCACAGGCTCGCCGGCGCCGTCATCTTCATGGCTCTGGCGGCCGTCTCGGCATTCCTGGCGTTCTTCTCGAGCACGTTGCTCGTCCCTGTGGCCGTTCATGCCTGGGGCGCTTCCGAGACCATGCTGCTGCTCTGGGGCGGGTGGGTGCTCGGCGGCGCCATCGCCTACGGGCTGGGGCGCTCGCTCGGGCGGCCCGTGGCGCGATTCCTGGCCGGGGAGGAGAGGCTGGCCTACTACGAGACGCGGATCGGCCAGGGGGCGCCCTTCGGCCTGGTGCTCCTGCTCCACCTGGCCCTCCAGTCGGAAGTCCCGGGACTGCTGCTCGGCCTGCTCCGGTACCGCTTCCATCGCTTCCTGCTGGCGCTCGGGATCGCCGAGATCCCCTACGCCGTGGGCATCGTCTACGGGAGCCGCTTCTTCCTCGAGCGCCAGACCGGGTTGCTGTTGGCCGCCGCGGTGGCGGCGGTGGGCGTCGCCGCATGGGCCTTCCGAGCCCTGCACCGCACCATCGACGCGGACGACCAGGGGATGTAGCCGTCCGGGGAGGCGCGGCTCCGCCCACCGGCCCGGCCTGGAGCGCCGGGATCCGCAACGCCGGGGTCGCGCCTTCGCCTGGTCCGAACCAGGGCCCCGACGTAATGTGAGCGCCCGAGTCGGTGACCTGCTTCGGCCCACAAGGATGTCCCGCATGAACCCTGAACTCGTCCCGGGCGCCCTGAAAGCCCGTCGCATCGCGCTCCTTGCGCTGGCGCTCGCTACCGCTTGCGCCCCGTCCGAGCAGGCGGCATCGCCCGATGCCCTGGAGAGCCGCCCCCCGTGGGCGTGGACCGACGAGGAGGTGTTCGACGCGGTGAACCAGGTACGGGCGGGCCGCGACCTGACCCCGGAAGCGTGGCCTGGAGGAGCTCGCGTGGCCGTGCTCCTGTCGTTCGACGTGGACAACGAGACCGTCTACGGGCTTCGCGACGGGGAGGTGAGCGTGGGCCCCCTTTCGGAGGGCCAGTACGGGCACCGCCGGGCGCTGCCCAGGGTCCTCGAGCTCCTGGATGAGCACGACGTGCCGGCCTCGTTCTTCTTCCCGGCCTGGAGCCTGAAGATCGCGCCGGAACAGGCGGCCGCGGTGCTGGACCGGGAAGAGGGTCACGAGATCGCCGTCCACGGGTGGATCCACGAGCGAAACACGCTTCTGGACGAGCCCACCGAGCGGCGCCTCCTGGAGCAGGCGGTGACGACCATCACGGAGATCAGCGGCCAGCGCCCTGTCGGATACCGTGCCCCTTCGTGGAACTTCAGCCCCAATACCCTGAGCATCGTCCGGGACATGGGGTTCCTCTACGAGAGCTCCCTCATGGCCGACGACCGCCCGTACGAGCTGCTCCAGGACGGTGAAGCCACGGGATTGCTGGAGCTTCCCGTCTCCTGGATCCTGGACGACGCCCCTCTGCTGAACCCACAGGGCGCACGCTACTCCGCGCCCCGCGACCTCATGCAGGTGTGGATCGACGAGTTCGACCGGGCGTGGGAGGAGGGCACCATGTTCCTCTTGACCATGCATCCCCACCGCATCGGCTACCGCTCCCGGATCGTCGCCCTGGAGGGATTGATCCAGCACATCCGGTCACGGCCCGGTGTCTGGTTCGCCACGCACGAAGAGGCCGCGCGCTACGTCATCGAGAGCTCCGGGCTGGACCGGTAGCGCCGGTCCAGCACCGAAGCCCCCGGGCCTCGCCATGGGGCCGGAATCCGCCCTCCGTGTCGAGGCGCGCGCCTACACGCCGGCGCAGCGCTGAAAGGCCGGGAGGTGCCGATCGAGGGAGGCCGCCCGATTGGCTTCGAACACCCGAGCCACATCCGCCGGGAGCGCGAGCTCGGCGAACCACCGATCGTACACGGCCACGTTCGCGATCTCGGCATCCACGCCGGTCCGGCACGCGTCCGCCACCGAGTCGAAGCGGACGACGTTCTCTACGCTCCATTCGCTGGTCGGCACCGCCCACCCCCTCGACTCGAACAGCCACGCGATGGCCGAGGAGTGCCTCTCCTCGGCACCGAGGATGTTGGAGAACGGGCGCACCTCGCCGAAATCGGCCATGACCCCGAGGTACACGGCTTCCGCGTGATACTCGTCCTGGATGGCGTCGGTGAGCGCCTCGAGGAGCTCGGCGTCGGTGGGCACCTGGAGGTCCGTCGCCGTGGCGGTGCCGGCGCACGCGGTGCCGACCACGGCCACAGCGAGGAGCGCTCCCGGGAATCGCCGCAGGGCCTTGTGCATGGTCTTCATCTCATGTCTCCGATTCTCGATATCGGGTCGTCGTTCCTTCTGTTGATTGGACCGTGGCCGCGCCCCGGACGTTAGGAAGGCGGAGGCTGCGGAAGGGGGATCCGGATCGGACGCGCTTTCCCCGAGCGAGCCGCGGCGGTATCCCTATCTCATGACTGTGAGATTGGCACCCGTGGACATCGCCTGGGAGCGCCGGGACGGGACGTTCTACCTCCGTTCCGCGCACCCCCTCGCCCCGCACGACCCCGCCCTCGGCAACTTGCTGAGGAACGCCGCGAAGGTCGCTCCCCACCGCACGTTCCTGGCGGAGCGGAGGGGCGACCACCTCCGGGAGCTCGGGTACGCGGAGTGCCTCCGCGCGGCCGAAGGGATCGGCTCCCACCTGGTCGAAGCCGACCCGGGAACCGTCCTGGTCCTCAGCGGCAACAGCACCGCGCACGCCCTGCTCACGCTGGGAGGATACCTCTCGGGGACCGCCGTGGCCCCGGTCTCCGTGGCCTATTCCACCCTGAGCCGCGACTTCGAGAAGCTGCGCCACATCGTCGGGGTGCTTCGCCCCGGCATGGTGTTCGTCGAGGAAGCGGCCCCGTTCGAGCGCGTGCTGGCCAGCGGGATCCTCGGAAAGATTCCTGTTGTGACGGGCGACGACCTGCGCGGCATGACGGGCATGCCCGCCAGTGCCGCGCTCCTGGAGCGGGAGGAGAGGATCCACGGGGGCACCGTGGCCAAGGTCCTCTTCACGTCCGGCTCCACGGGCACGCCCAAGGGCGTGGTGAACACCCACGGCATGCTCGCGGCCAACCAGCAGATGATCGCCCAGCTGTGGCCCTTCCTGGAGGACGAGCCCCCGACCATCGTGGACTGGCTACCCTGGAGTCACACCTTCGGCGGCAACCACAACTTCAACATGGTGCTCCGGCACGCCGGCACGCTGCTCATCGACGAAGGCAAGCCACGACCCGATGCCCTGGGCCCCAGCCTGCGGAATCTGAGGGAGATGCCGCCCACCCTCTACTTCAACGTCCCCGCCGGGTTCGCGGCGTTGCTTCCGCGCCTGGAACAGGACGACGACCTCCGCGAAGCGTTCTTCTCGCGGCTCCGCGTGATCTTCTACGCGGCGGCTTCCCTGCCCGACGACATCTGGCAGCGGCTCTCGGCCCTGGCGGCGGCCAGCGGCCGGGAAGACGTGTTCATGACCACCGCCTGGGGCTCGACGGAGACGTCCCCCTTGGTGACGTCCGCCCACTTCCCCCTCCAGCGGGCGGGCAACATCGGTGTCCCGGCGCCCGGGGTCGATCTGAAGCTGGTCCCGCAGGGCTCCAAGCTCGAGGCCAGGGTCCGTGGGCCCAACGTCATGCCGGAGTACCTGAGGGAGCCGGAGCTCACGGAGGGTGCGTTCGACGACGAGGGCTTCTACCGCATCGGCGACGCGCTCCGCTTCGTCGACGAAGCGCACCCCGAGCGCGGCCTCCTGTTCGACGGTCGCGTGGCGGAGGACTTCAAGCTGTCCACCGGAACTTGGGTGAGCGTGGGCGCCCTCCGCACGGCGCTGCTCAGCTGCACGTCCCCGGCCCTCCAGGATCTGGTGGTCACGGGTCACGACGGAGCGTTCGTCGGCGTCCTCGCCTGGCCGGACGCGGCGCGGTGCGCCTCCATCGTCGGCGCCGAGCTCCCCGCCGACGACCTGGTCGGCCACGCGGCGCTGCGCGGGCATCTACGAAGGTGCATCGAGGAGTGGAATGCCGCGCATCCGGGCCGCTCCGCACGGATCGAGAGGCTGCTTCTCCTGACCGAGCCACCCAGCATCGACGCCGGTGAGATCACGGACAAGGGCTACATCAACCAGAGCGCGGTCCTGGAGCGGCGGGCGAGCGACGTGGACCGGGTGATGAGCCCCGCTCCGCCCGACGAGGTGTTGTGCTTCCCCGTCTCGGCTTAGCTTCGCCCACACACGGGGCGGCGGGGGACCAACGGGACGCGGGAATGACGATGACGACGAGATGGGCCAGGGCCGGGACGATCCGTAGTGGGCTGCTGCTCCTCACCATCCTCTGCCCGGGTGTCGCAGGCGCCCAGACCGTCCCCGACGGCGGCGCTCCCATCCGCGTGACCCTCGCTCCGGGTGTGCTGCTCGCCGGCGGCACCGAGCTGGAATCGGGCGTCGGCGCCGTGGTCCAGATCGCGGTGGAGCGCGGCCGGCACAGGTTGGTCTTCCGCTCCGCCGGCATCGCGGACGTCACCGGATTCCCGGATGGGTCGGGCGACGGGGACCTCACCGAGGTGGGGCTCCTCTACGGGCGGCGCGGTGGAGGTCCCGGTCCGGGTTGGTCGCTGTCCGTCGGATTGTCGGCCGTGCACTTCCAGCGCTGCCCGGAGGAACCCGAAGACGCGTTCCACGACCCCGGGTGCACGACCTTCGGACTTCCCGTCGTGGCGGATGCCGGCCTGGGCGCCAGGGCGATCGGCCTCGGCCTGCAGCTCTTCGGGAATCTGAACGCCCAGGCACCCTTCGCCGGCCTGGGGCTCACCCTGCCCCTGGGCTGGATGCCCTGAGGGGTTGGCCGCCTCGAAACCGACCCTGCGCCGCTCACGTAGGACCGCCTGAGGACGAGGACGGCGCCGAGGCATGTGCGCGTCGTCTCATCGGTGGGGCAACGGAGGGGAAAACGGGACGAGATGACGACGCTCATACAGGATCTCCGGTTCGGCGTACGCATGCTCCTCAAGACACCGGTGGTCTCGGCGGTGGCGGCGCTCTCCCTGGCCCTCGGGATCGCGGCCAACGCCGCCATGTTCGCCCTCATGGACGGCTTCCTGCGGGAGCCTCTCCCGTTCGCCGACCAGCACGAGCTGGTGATCCTGCGCGAGCTTCGGGAGGGACAGCCCCTGGACATGGCGGCCGGGGTGGCGGCCCCGAACCTCAGGGAGTACCTGGCCGGAACATCGAGCTTTCAGGAGACCGCGGCGTACACCACCGAGCTGGCCAACCTGACGGGAACGGACGTGCCCGAGCAGCTCCAGGTGATCGTGGCCGAGCCGAGCATCTTCGATCTGGTGGGCGTCCAGCCAGCGCTGGGCCGGGGATTCAGGGACGACGAGGGCGTGGAGGGGAACGGCGCCGTCCTGGTGCTGCAGCACGACTTCTGGGACCGGCGCTTCCTCGGCCGACGCGACGTCCTCGGAAGCACCCTCACCCTGGACGGCGTGACCTACACGGTCATCGGTGTCATGCCCGAGGACTTCGACATGGTCCCGGCGGACGTGCAGGCCTTTCGCCCCGCGGATTTCCGGGACCGTGAGGACCGGGGGTCCCACGACCTCCTGGCGTTCGCCCGCCTGAGGCCGGGTACCGCGCTTCCCCAGGTGCAGCGGGAGCTCGGCGCGATCTCCGACCGACTGGCGGCGGAGTACCCGGACGGCAAGCGGGGATGGAATCTCACCGTGGCGCCCGTAGGTGAGTGGTTCCCCGGCCCCACCGACCGGATGCTGGTTCGCATCCTCACGGCCGTGGCCTTCTTCGGGCTCCTCATCGCTTGCGCCAACGTAGCCAACCTCCTGCTCGGCCGCGCGGAGATCCGGCAGAAGGAGGTGGCGGTCCGCACCGCGCTCGGGGCCGGAAGAAGTCGGCTCCTCCGTCAGCTCCTCACGGAGAGCGTGACCCTGGGCCTGGCCGCTGGCGCCGTCGGAGTGGGCCTTTCCGTCTACGTGGTCCGCTGGCTCCAGGGTGCCATGCCCCCTCAGATGCCTTCCAGCATGGTCCCGGCGCTCAATCCCCTGGTGGTCACCGCCGCCGTGGCGGTATCCATGATGGCGGGTATCGCGTTCGGGCTCCTTCCCGCCCTGCACGCCACCGGCGGAAGCCTGCGCGAGGCACTCGGATCCGGAAGTCGGGGAGGGACCGCGGGCCGCTCACGCAAGCGCCTGCGCAACGCCTTCGTCATCGGCGAGTTCGCCGT
>CAYGKI010000011.1:13833-20034 GCA_964350235.1 uncultured Gemmatimonadaceae bacterium
GCTGGCGGGCGCGGGGTTCATGATCCACGCTTTCGACAGCTTCATGAAGGTGGACCCGGGCTACGACGTGGATGGGCTGGTGACGTTCCAGCTCTCGGTGCTGGACGATCGGTACGAAGGAGACGAGGAGGTGGCGGCGTACCAGGAAGGGCTCCTGAGAAGCCTCGAGGGCGTAGCCGGAGTGAGCGGCGTGGCACTCATGTCCGCCTTGCCGCGCGGGTACGCTTCCTCACGCGCGTCCTACGAGGTGACGGGACGCCCCGTGACCGACGAGGGTGAGCGCCCCACAGCGGATCTCCAGGTGGTCAACCCCGGCTACTTCACCACCATGGGCATCCAGGTCGTGCAGGGAAGGTCCATCGAGGGATCCGACCGCGCCGATGCACAGCCCGTCGCCCTCATCAGCAGGGCGCTGGCCAACCGGGAGTTCCCCGGGGAAGACCCCCTGGGCCGCAGCCTCGAGGTGCGCGACGCGTCCAGAACCGTCGTGGGTGTCGTGGACGACATCCAGCAGAGTCGGATCAGCCTCACCGGTGACGCCGGAGAGGCCATCTATCTGCCCTACGCCCAGCTGCCGAGCCGGAATCCCGCCTTCGCGGTACGCGCCGCCTCTGGCGATGCGTCCGTCCTGGCGGCGGACATCAGACAGGCCGTGTGGAGCGTGGAGGCCGACCAGCCCGTGGCCGACATCCGCACCCTCCAGGACTACATCGACGAGTCTCTGGCCGGCCCCAGGTCCATCTCCCTCTTCCTCACCGTCATGGGCGGCATCGCCCTGCTCCTTGCGGCCATGGGCATCTACGGGGTGATGTCCCACTCGGTGACCCAGCAGCGGAAGGAGATCGGGATCCGGATGGCGCTGGGGGCGGGTCGCGGCTCGGTGGTGGGCATGGTGACCCGCACCGGACTGGGACTTGCCGGGATCGGCATGATCCTCGGGCTCCCTCTGGCGTGGGTGATCTTTCGCGGATTCGCGGCCGCGGTGGACCTGTTCGCCGGCGAGGTGGGCCTGGGCTACGCGGCCACCCTCACCGGAGCCCTCGTGGTGGTGGCGGCGCTGTCCACCTGGTTGCCGGCCCGGCGCGCCAGTGGCGTCTCGCCGGTGGGAGCCCTGCGGGAGGACTGAGCGGGCGTTCCTGCGGCCACGGCGTACGGCGTGTTCGCGTCACCCGTGGGCGCGTCGCAGCGCCGCCCTCACGCGTGCCTGCAGGCGCGCCGGATCCAACGGCTTCCTCAGGTAGTCGTCGGCACCCATCTCCATGAGCTCGATCTCGGCGTCGGGGTCGGGTGTCCCCGTGAGAACCACCACCGGAAGACCGGCGGTCACCATGGACTGGCGCACGGACTTCAAGACCTCCCGCCCCCCCAGCGTAGGCATGTCCAGGTCCAGGAGGATGAGCGAGAAGATGTCGCCCCGGGCCAGTCGGACCAGCGCCTCCCCTCCGTCGGCCGCTTCGGACACGCGGCACCCCAGGTTCCGCTCCAGCAGACCTCGCGCGATGCTCCTCGTGGTCCCGTCGTCGTCCACCACCAGGATATGGGGCTGGTCGCTCTCGTCCCCCGCAGGGTCCGACTCGTGCTCTATCCGACCCCGGGCCGGCGCGGGAGGCGCCTCCGTGAGCACGGCGGTCCCCCCCCGGGCGACGTCCGGGAACGACGCGGCCGCAGCACCCGTCGCCGATGCGGCGACCGTGACGTGCGGATCGGGTGCCGGAGCCTCCTCCTCCACGCCCACCACCCGTTCCACCTCCTCGAGCGTGGTCTCGCCCGCTTCCACGCGACGCAAGGCGGCCCTGAGCAGTGGCACCATGCCGTCGGCGACGGCCTGCTTCTCCAGATCGAACGGAGAAGCGCCGGCGAGCATGAGGCGTACGAGGTCGGGGGTCGGCGTCAGGAACTCGGTGAGGGGGAGGCGTCCGGCGTACCCCGACCCGAAGCAGTGCTCACACCCCACGGCCCGCACCCTCGGCTCCACGCCGTACCGCTCCGCCAGTCCCCGCTCGTCGTCCGTCGGCGCGCCGTCCACGTCCACGGCGCAGGACCGGCACACCCTCCTGATCAAGCGCTGAGCCAAGACCCCCCGAAGCGTCTCCGCCACGGTGGCGACGTCCAGGCCCAGGTCCACGAACCTCCGGATGGCTCCGACGGCGTCGTTGGTGTGGAGCGTGGCGAGCACCAGGTGCCCGGTCAGGCTCGCCTGCGCGGCCACCTCGGCGGTCTCGTCGTCCCGGATCTCCCCCACGAAGATGACGTCCGGATCCTGACGGAGGATCGCGCGGAGCGCCGAAGCGAAGGTCATGCCCTGGCGCTGCTCGACCTGGATCTGCGTGAGCCGGGGAAGCTCGTACTCGACCGGGTCCTCCACGGTCATGATGTTGATGTCTTCCGTGGCGATCTCCTGCAGGGCCCCGTACATGGTCGTCGTCTTCCCCGAGCCCGTGGGACCGGTCACCACGAAGATCCCGTCCCGGTGGGTGAGCGCCTTCCGGATCCGCCCCAGCTCCTCGGGCACGATGCCCGTGTCGCCCAGCGTTCCAGCGCCTCCGGTGTCGAGGACGCGAACCACGGCCTTCTCCGCCTGACGCGTGGGCACGGTGGACACACGGAGGTCGTACTTCTTCCCGCCCACGTGGATCTTGGCGCGCCCGTCCTGGGGGCGGAGCCGGTCCGTGATGTCGAGCTTGGCCATGATCTTGATGCGTGACACCACGCGGGTCATGACCGGAATCGGAAACTGCATGCCCGTGTGGAGCACGCCGTCCGTCCGGTACCGGACGACCCCGTGTCCCTGCATGGGCTGAATGTGGATGTCCGAAGCGCCTCGCGAGATGGCCTCGTTCAACACGATGTTGGTGAGCTTCACCACCGGTCCGCCGGCCACGTCGGTCTCCGGGACCTCCTCCGGCACGTCTTCGGTGGCGAGCTCCACCGAGACCTCGGCGCTGTCCCTGAAGTCCGCGGTGATCCTCCCGAGCATGGACTCGGCGGCGGCCTCCGGGGTGTACGCGTTCTCGATGGCTTCCTCGATCCAGTGGGGTGCGGCGACGGCGAAGCTCGGCTGGCGTCCGGAGGCGAAGCCGATCTCCTGCTCCGCGTCCGGGTGCACCGGTCCGGACGCGGCCACCAGAAGGACGCGATCCCGGTCCCGGAGGGGGAAGACTCCGTGTCTCCTGGCCACGCTCGCCGGCAGCAGCTTCACGGCGGTGGGCTCGGCGGCGGCCGGGTCCGCCACCTCCATCCCCAGGGCCCGGGCAAGCGCTCGGGCCACCTCGTCTTCGGTCGCGCCGCAGTCCCGCTGGATCTCCGTCCACGCGTCCTGCACCGAGAGGTCCGGCGCCAGCTCCGACGCATCCGCGCCCGACAGCCCCGCCTTGCGCGCGGCACGCACCATCCAGTGTGTCATCTGCTCGCCCGTGCCTCGTTCAGGTACCGGACCACGACGTCGAACTCCGCACGAACCGTGTCCATGGCGGAGGCCACTGTCCCGGACGCGCCGTCGCGCGCCGCACCCTCGACTTCGGCGAACATGGCCGACACCCGGTTCGCCCAGACGTTGGCGGAAGAGGACTTCAGCGTGTGCGCCCGGGCCTCCACCGTCGCCAGGTCTCCTTCCGCCGCCGCTCCGACGAGCTGCTGGAACAGGGACGAGGCCTCGTCCAGGTAGACGTCGATGGTGACGTCGACGATCTCGCCGATCCCCGCGGACTCCATGGAGGCCCTGAAGCCCTCCAGATCCACCGGTGCCGCTCGGTCCGCTTCCATGCCGGGTCCTCCTTCGTGGGGGGTCATTGGTGGTTCTCGAGCAGCCGGAACCGCATGCGGCGCCGGTTCCAGGTCGCGGATCCCGAGTCCTTTCCGGGCCTGTCGAACGCGCGGAGCGCCGCGGCGACGGGGTCGTCCCGATCGTAGCGGATCAGGAGATCGACCCTTCCGCGGCGTGGGTTGGAGGTCATCCGGTAGGTGACGTCCTTGTACTGGAAGTCGACCCCGTTGAGGTAATCCTCGAAGCCGCGGGGAACCCGTCCCCACCCGGCGGTCCGGGGGAGGCCGTCCGCATCCTCGCGGTACTCCAGCACCGCCGTCCGGATCGCGGCCACGTCCGTCATGATCTTGCTGGCGTCGGCCTTGGCCACGGCGTCCCTGAAGGAAGGAAGGGCGATCCCGGCCAGGGCACCCAGCACCACCATGGTCGTGAGCAGCTCGATGAGCGAGAACCCCGCTCGCCGGGGATCCATGGGTCGCGTCATGGGGTCGCCTCCTCGGTCGCGCCCGGAGCCTGTTCCGCCATCCAATGGTCCACGTCCACTCCGCCGTCGTAGGAGATGGATCCTCCGTCACCGTGCACGGTCACGCGGTATCCATCGTCGGTGATGGCATACTCCACGTCTTCGTCCGCCGTCTGTGCTACCTCGATGGCGTTGGGGAGGCGGCCCTGCTCGGCCCGGAAGTCCTCGACGCTCTCCACCACGTCCACGACCATCCAGGCCAGGTTCATGCGCTCCTGCGCCACGGGCAGCGGGTCCACGGCCGCCGTCCAGCGGACCACGTTCCAGACGACCACCGCCACAAGGGCGGCCAGCGTCGCCACGAGACGGGCACGCGACGTCCGGGGCTTCTGACGCTCCGAAGCCACCGCCTCCGCTTCCCGGCGTGCATCCACGTGGCGCGTGGCCTCCGCCACGGTTTCGGTCCATCCCTGGCCGCGCCCAGCCGGAGCGGCCCCGCCCGTGCCGCCGCTCACGCTTCCACCTCCCGAGCCCGCTCCGTCAGCCACTGGAGCACGGAAGCCCGAAGCTCCTGGACCGTGAGCGGCTTGGACAGGAACGCGTCCATGCCCACGTCGAGGCAGCGCTGACGGTCGCTGTCGTGGGCGCTGGCGGTCAGCGCGACGATGGGCACGCGCCGCCCCCCGCTCCGAGCCTCCAGCTCACGAATGGCGAGCGTGGCTTCGTATCCGTCCATGACGGGCATCTGACAGTCCATGAGAATCAAGTCGATCTCTCCTCCCTGGAACGCCTCCAGGGCCTCTGCGCCGTTCTCGGCGATGAGCGCGTCCACACCCATCTTCTCCAGCAGGCTCACGGCGATGATGCGATTCACCCGGTTGTCCTCCACCAGGAGCACCCGCCCTCCGGCCAGGACCTCCTGCTCCGCCCGAGCGACCTGGGCGGCGTCCTCCGCCTGGAACAACCCCAGACGCTGAAGGGCGTCCAGCCACCGCCGCTCGAGCAGCGGCTTGGAGAGGTCGAAGTCGAAGCCGCGATCCGGGTCGTTGCGATCGGGCAGATGGCCCCGTGTGAGGCGAACCCGCCGGGTACGACGGCCCGGCACCCCGGCATGGAGGGCTCGGATGACCCGCTCGCAGTCGAAGTCCCCGATGTCGTGGTCGATGAGCACCCCGTGGTAGGGGGTGTCGGATTGGGCGGCCAGGATGGCGGCGTGCACCACCTCCTGATGCGTTCCGAACGCGTCGACGTCGCCACCCCATGCCTCGAGCTGCTCGCGTGCGAGGGCCCGCACCAGGGGCGACGGTGACGTGAGCGCGAAGCGGACGCCGGTGAGGTCGGGCGCGGCCGAGGAGGACGCATCCGGATCCCTTTGCAGGGCCAGGTGCGCGTGGAAGGTGGAGCCTTCTCCCTCCACGCTGGTGACACCGACCTCCCCGCCCATCAGCTCGCTGAGCTCACGGCAGATGGCGAGTCCCAGGCCCGTCCCGCCGTGCTTCCGGGTCGTGGACAGGTCCGCCTGCTCGAACTTCTCGAAGATGCGGCCCACCGCCTCGGCGGGGATCCCCATGCCCGTGTCCTCGACGGCGATCCGGACCTTCCCGTCCGCCGTGGCATCGACGTCGATGAGGACGTGCCCCTCCGACGTGAACTTGACCGCGTTTCCGGCCAGGTTCGTGACGATCTGGCGTATGCGTCCCGGGTCTCCGACGAGGAAGCGGGGCGCCTCGGGGCGATACCTCACGCCGAGCTCGATCCCCTTGGAGAAGGCCTGGGGTGCCAGGATCTCGGCCACGTCGTCGACCACGATCCTTAGGTCGAAGGGGATGTGCTCCAGGGTCAGGGACCCGGCCTCGATCTTCGAGAAATCGAGGAGATCGTTGACCAGCATCGACAGGTTCTGGGCCGCGCGCTCCGTCGCCTTGGCGAACTCCACCTGCTCGGAGTCCAGGTCGGTCTCCAGGAGGAGCCCGGT
>CAYGKI010000012.1:0-4883 GCA_964350235.1 uncultured Gemmatimonadaceae bacterium
CTTCTCGGACTCGGCGACCAGGGGGTAGACGAGGTAGGCCTGCCGGCCCCGCGCGACCTCCTCCTCGAGGAACGCGTAGACCTGCGCCCTTCGATCCGGAGATCGCAGCGCGGTGGTCACCGGCTTCCGGCCGGGGGGAAGCTCGTCCAGCACGCTCAGATCCAGGTCCCCGTAGAGCGCCATGGCCAAGGAGCGGGGGATGGGCGTCGCGGACATGACCAGGACGTCCGGCACGGCATCTTCCCGCTCGAGGAGCGCCATCCGCTGCCGGACTCCGAAGCGGTGCTGCTCGTCCACCACCACGAGTCCGAGGGCGTGGAAGCGCACCGTCTCCTGGATGAGGGCGTGAGTCCCCACCACCAGATCCGCTCGTCCCGAGGCCACGGCCTCCTCCGCCGTCGCCCGCTCCCGGGCGGAGAGGCTCCCGGTGAGCAGGGCCACCTCCAGGCCGAGGGGCTCCACCAGCGCGCGGATCCCCCTGGCGTGCTGCTCGGCCAGGATCTCCGTCGGTGCCATGAGCGCCGCCTGGCGCCCGCCCTCTACGGCGATGAGCATGGCGAACAGCGCCACGAGGGTCTTGCCGGCTCCCACGTCCCCCTGGAGCAAGCGGTTCATCCGACGATCGGACACCATGTCGGCGGCGATGTCGCGGAGGACGCTGGTCTGGGCGCCGGTGAGCTCGAAGGGAAGCGACTCCAGGAGGGCACGCACCAGCTCGTTGGTCCGTCCATGGGCGATGCCCGGCCGCGTCTCCAGGGCGTCCCGCCGGGCACGTGCCTGCACCAGCTGGAGGAAGAACAGCTCGTCGAAGGCCAGCCGCTGGCGCCCCCGCTCGGCTTCCTCCAGGGAAGTCGGCCGGTGCAGCCACGCCAGCGCTTCCGGCAGGTGCGGGAGTCGGAGGCGCTCCCGGAGCTCGGGGGCCAGATACTCGTCCTCGCCCGCCCATCCCAGGAGCTGATCGAGGTTCTTCTCGAAGATCCCGCGGAGCACCCACTGGGGCACGTCCTCGCTGGCGGGATAGGTGACGAAGATGGTGCCCGTGCGCGCGGTGCCTTTCCCTGGACGGTCCACCAGCGTGAACTCCCGCGGCTGCAGCTGCTTTCCGTGGAAGAACCTGACGGGGCCGGACACCAGCAGCGAGTCCCCCTCCCGGAGCTTGCGGTCCAGCCACGGCTGACCCGGCCATGCCACGGTGACGAGCCCGGAATCGTCCTGGAGCACGGCCTGGAAGATCCGCAGGCCGGAGCGCGTCGGGATGACGCCCTTGCTGCGAACCGTCCCGGTCACGGTCACGTCCATGCCCACGTCCACCTGCCCGATGGGCGTCACCGTGGACGCGTCGTCGTACCTGCGGGGAACGTGGTAAAGCATGTCTCTCGCCGTGGCGATCCCCAGCCCCACCAGCGCGTCGGCCCGCTTGGGTCCGACGCCCTTGAGGAACTGGACGGGGCCGTCGAGGCGGGAGTAGCGGCTCATGTCAGGTGCTGAACACACCCTCGACGAAGGCGTCCACGTCGAAGGTCTCCAGATCGGCGAGCTGCTCGCCGGTACCCACCAGCTTCACCGGAACGCCGAATTCCTCCTGGAGCGCCAGGACGATCCCGCCGCGAGCGCTGGAGTCCATCTTGGCCAGCACGATTCCGGTCACGTCCACCACCTTCTTGAACGCCTGCAGCTGTCGAACGGCGTTCTGGCCCACCGTCGCATCCAGCACGAGCAGCGTCTCGTGGGGCGGTCCTCCCAGGCGCCGGCGCACCACCCGGTCGATCTTCTCGAGCTCGTTCATCAGCCCCTGGTTGCTGTGGAGGCGCCCCGCCGTGTCGATGAGCAGCACGTCCACACCGCGGGCCTCGGCCGCCTCGATGGCGTCGAATGCCACGGCCGCCGGGTCCCCCCCTTGCTGCCCACGGAGGAAGTCCGCTCCGATGCGCTTCGCCCAGGTCTCGAGCTGCGCCACGGCGCCCGCCCTGAAGGTATCGGCGGCCGCGACCATGACGCGCTTGCCGTCCTGGACCAGGAAATGGGCCAGCTTGGCCACGGAGGTGGTCTTTCCCACGCCGTTCACGCCGACGATGAGGTAGACGGTGGTTCCAGTGTCGGCCGCTGCGAGCTCCGCTCGGCGCGCCGGGGCCAGGATGTTCGCGATCTCCTCTCGGAGCGCTCCGGCCAGGGCCTGACCACCCCGGGCCTTCCCGCGGCGCATGGCCTCCTCGGCGTGGTCCACCAGTCGCAAGGTCGCCGGAACGCCGAAGTCGGCCGCGAGGAGCCGCTCCTCAAGCTCCTCCAGGGAAGCGTGGTCGAGTCCCTTCGCCACCACCCGCACATCGGTGAGCGCGAGGTCCACCACTCGCTTCCAGAGTCCTTTCTTCTTCTCGAGCTTATTCTTGAACAGGCGAGCCATGGGCAGGTCTGGGAGGCCGGAGTTCGGCGCCGCCTCGATCCGTGGATGGCGGATCCGGCGACCGGTCTTCGAACGGTGCGTCGGTGAAAGCTATGTCGACGCACCCCGCGGGTGCAGGCTTGCCGGCCAGCGGTCAGCGAAGTCCGGCGCGGCGGCGACCGATCCATTCGGCGCACAGAAGCCCGAGTACCAGGAGATACGGCCACGGGGTGGTCCGAAGGGGACGCCCGCCGCGGCCAGCCGGCGCGGCACCGGCGGATCCGGTGAGACCTTCCGGCGCGACGGGTGCGGGCAGCATGTCGTGGGTCCCGGCGGCCACCTCGAATCGCCCGCCCGCCACGCTGTCCCCCCCCGCATCCAGGACGGCGTACCGGTACGGGCCCGGCTCCAGTGCCTGGGAGAACACGGTCCCCGCTGTCCCGAGCGGCGTGTCCGCCACGATGTCGGCGCCGGCCTCGTCCACGCCGCGCACGACGATCCTGCCGCCTTCCCGCTGGACCGGGACCAACCAGGACACGCGCTCCCCCCTGGGAACCACCCGCGTGGCCGGACGGACTTCCGCCCCTACGGCGGTGGGCTCACGGAGGAGCCATCCGGCCACACCGGCCCATAGCGCCTCATAGGCATCCCGCCCCGACGGTCGGGCGGACCATCGCCAGAAGCCCCGCGCCAGAACCACCGCCTCCCGCCGGCCCGCGACGACCCGGAGCCGTAGCGGACCCTCCGCCGGCCCGGTGCCACGGAGTCGGACGGTGAGCGGGATCATCCACTCCGCCCCGCCTTCAGGGACGAGAAGTCCGCTCAGCGGCGGAAGGTCGGCGCCCTCCAGAGGCCTGAGCACGCCCGAGAGGGGTGAGGCGGGCACCTCCTCGGTCACGTACCATTCCCCGGCCCGGGGTGGTGACGTCGTCAGGCCGAGCCGGGCGGCGCCGGGAACGTCGGTGACGAAGGCCACCAGCCGGGGGGCACGGGCGGCCAGGCTCCACACCCACGCGTCGGACCCTTCTCCCAGGCCGTGGAGAACCAGGAGGGCCGCTCCCTCGGCCGTGCGCCTCACGGCCGCGGTATCCACGGGACTCGATCGATTCGCGGCACTCCCCATGGTCAGGTACCGATCGGCGCCCGCGCGGAGATATCCCGTCCCGGTGAGCCCGGTGGTCCGCTCAAGCGTCGGCAGGAGCCATCTAGGCTCCCAGTCGGGGCTGGAGGAGACCACGACGACCCCACCGTCGGACGGCGAACCGACGCTGGCGAACGCCACCGCACCGTCATCCGGGGCGAAGGCGTCGGCGATGGTCCCCAGGCGAGCCTCGAAGCGACGCAGCCCCGTGCCCGAGGCCGGTGGAAGCTCGACCTCCAGCGATCGGCGCAGCCCCGGACCCGGAGCATCCACCATGGCGGAAGCCACCACCACGCCCTCTTCGGTGAGCTCCACCCGCAGGGAATCACCCGGAACCCCGCCATGGACCTCCACCCGGGCCGTGCCGGGCGCCCCGGGATCCACCCTGTCCTCCACTTCCACCTCGTAGACGCCCGCGTTCCACGCCGCCCCTCCCATGGCCTCGAAGGCCACCCCCACGCCCAGGTCCTCCGTCACGGCACGCACGGACACCGCATCCTCGATGCGGAGGTCACTGAGGACCAGAATCTCACGGGCGCCGCTCTCGGCGGCGCGAACGAGCGCCGGAGCCAGGCGGCTGGCGGGCTCGTCCGGGCTCGGGGGAATGCTGTCGGCCAGGCCCACGCCGTCGCCGAACGTGACGACACGCCACCCTTGGGCCTGGTACTCCAGGGCCCGTTCCCGCGCCCGGGTCCAGGCATCGGGGCCGTCCACCGCACCCGCGCTCATGCTCAGCGAGGCATCCAGGAGCACCCACCGTCCCGGGGACCCGGTGGAGCCCCCCCAGGGAATCACCGGGTCGAAGAGAAGGGCGAGGACCAGCACGAGGGCGGCCGCACGGAGCGGCCAGAGGAAACGCGCCTGCCGCACCGGAAGATCCACCTCTCGGTAGATCCATCGCGCGTATCCGACAGCTCCCGCGCCGAGGAGCGCGAAGAGAAGCGCCGAGAGGCCTACCGCCGGCCTCCGTCGACGTCGAGGGCGCGGGTCCCGCCGTCACCCACGCCTTCCTCCTCCCCACCATCCCGTTCCATGCTCGCGGTGCGGACCGGGCCGGCCCCGGGAATCGACTCCAGAAGCGCCACCCGCGCCATCATCTCGTCCATCCAACGGACCATGTCGTCAGCGGGCACCGGATCCCCCGAGGGGAGGTCCACGGAAAGGGGGTCGATGTGACGTCCACCGCGGAGCATCTCGTAGTGGAGGTGTGGGCCCGTGGCGAGCCCGGTCATCCCGACGTAGCCGATGATGTCGCCCTGCCGGACGCGTGTCCCCTGCACCACGCCGGACGCGAAGCCGCTCATGTGACCGTAGCGGGTGACGAAGCCGTTGGGATGACGGATCTCGACGGCGTTCCCCAGT
>CAYGKI010000012.1:4893-10948 GCA_964350235.1 uncultured Gemmatimonadaceae bacterium
ACAACACCGTCGGAGGTCGCCATGATGGGCGTGCCCCGGTCCGCGGCGTAATCCACGCCCCGGTGCGCCCGCCAGGTCTGGAGAATCGGATGGAACCTGCCCGGTGAGAACCGGGACGAGATCCTTCGGTACTCCAGGGGCCTCAGGAGGAAGGCGCGCCGTACCGACCTCCCCTCCAAATCGAAGTACGACCCTTCGCCATCCCCGTTGGGATCGAACCAAATGGCGTGGTAGGCCGTGCCGCTGTTCACGAGCTCCGCCGACAACAACCTGCCTGCACGGAGCGAACCGTCGGGCCGCACCTCGCGCTCGAACGCGAATCGGTAGGTGTCACCCACACGGATCTGTCGGGAGAAGTCCACCTGCCACTGGAAGACCCGATCCAGATAGTCGATGAGGCGATTCCGGTCCCCGACGGGCATGGACTGGAGGTCCGGGTTGGCCACCACCGAGTTCCAGAGCACCGACTCGATGGAGCCCGAGGCGAACAGCGTGTCCACGAACACCGGCGTCTCCACCAGGCTCGCCGCCCATCCCCCCGTCGAGCGGGTGAGGCGCACCGTTTCGTCCCTACTCACCTGCACGTCGACGCCGCGGATCCGCTCCTCGCTGGGGAGATAGCGGAACGTCACCTCAGTCCCCGGGCGCATGCGCCTGGGGCTGGCGTGCTCCCGGAACGCCAGGAGCAACGAGGCCTGGTCGTTGGCGGAGAGCTGGGCGTCGAGGAGCTCGCCGAAGGTCTCCCCCGATCTGAGCTCGCGCACGTCCAGGCGCTCGGCGGGCGGTACCTGTACCGCGGCCAGCTCCCCCACCTCGGGCACGGAGCCCAGATCACAGGCCGACAGGAGCCCGGCGGCCAGGGTGGCCGTCAGGAATGCGCGAAAGTGCCTCGCCGCGTCGGCGTCGTATCGCACGCGCTGTCGCTCCGGGATCGTGTGGTGGTGGGAGGCCGGCGGATCGACCCGCCGGCCCGCCTCGCGTTCACGGGCTCAGTCCATCTGACGTCGGATGAACGTCGGGATGTCCAGCCCCGAGATCTGACTGCGGGCGATGGTCCGCTCGGGCAGGCGGTTGAGCGGCATGGCCTCTTCCGAGGCTCCCCCACCCACCGCAACCCTCGCCGGCGCACGCCGCGCTACTTCCATATCATCGGACGAGGCGGACATCTGTGAAGCCGCCGAGGGCCTGACCGTGCCCGTCGGGCGCGCCACGTTGGGCGTGCGAGCCCTGAGGAAGCTCCCCGAGATGACCTTCTCGTCCTCGGCCTGGTCGAAGCCGGTGGCGATGACGGTGACCCGCACCTGACCTTCCAGCGACGGGTCGTGGACCGCCCCGAAGATGATCTCGGCCTCGTCCCCGGCTTCTTCCTGGATAATCGAAGATATCGTCATGACCTCGTCAATTGCCAGGTCCATGCCTCCGGTGATGTTGATGAGCACCCCTCGCGCGCCCGTGATGGAGATGTCGTCCAGGAGGGGCGACGAGATGGCCTCCTGGGCCGCCTCCTGAGCCCGATTGTCCCCCTCGCCGAAGCCCGAGCCCATGAGCGCGGGTCCCCGGGACGCCATGATGGTGCGCACGTCCGCGAAGTCCACGTTGACCTCGCCCGTCACGCTGATGAGATCGGAGATCCCCTGGGTGGCGTTCAGGAGCACTTCGTCGGCCTTCTTGAGGGCGTCCCGGAACGACGTCCCCTTGGGGACCACGGACAGGAGCCGGTCGTTGGGCACCAGGATCATGGTGTCGACGCAACGGCGGAGCTCGGAGAGCCCCTGCTGGGCCTGCCGCTCGCGCTTCTTGCCCTCGAAGGAGAAGGGTCGCGTGACGATACCGATGGTGAGGGCACCCATGTCCCGGGCGATCTCCGCCACCAGCGGCGCGGCACCCGTACCCGTGCCTCCGCCCATGCCCGCGGTGACGAACACCAGGTCCGCCCCTTCCAGGGCCCGGCGCACGTCCTCCTCACTCTCGGCCAGGGCCTGACGCCCCACCTCCGGCCGCGCCCCGGCCCCGAGGCCCCGGGTGAGCTTCTTGCCGATCTGGAGCGAGACCTGGGCACGCGACGTCTTCAACGCCTGCGCATCCGTGTTCATCGAGATGAACTCGACCCCGTCGAGCTCCTCGTCGATCATCCGGTTCACGGCGTTTCCGCCGGCACCGCCCACACCCACCACCTTCATTCTCGCGTTGCGCATCGGGGTCTCTTCGAATTCGAAGATCATCTGTCCATCTCCTCTTGATTGAATGAATCGATTGAATGGTCTAGAAGAATTCCTTCAGCCAGGTGCCCAGCTTGGTGAGCACCCCGGACGTCATGGTCGAAGCGCCGCGCCCCGTCTCGCCGAAGCGATCCGCGCCCCATAGGGAGAGGCCCGCGGCCACGGCGAACCGGGTGCGTCCCACCGAGTCGGCCAGTCCCCCGAGCCCTTCCCCCGGCACGCCGAGGCGCACGGGGCAGGCGTAGATCTGCTGCGCGAGCTCCACCAGGCCAGGGATGGCGGCGGTTCCTCCGGTGAGGACCACGCCGGCGCCCAGGCGGTCCATGAGCCCTTTCTCGTCCAACGACGCGTGGACCATGCCGAACAGCTCGTCCAGGCGCTGCTCGAGGATGTGCGCGATGAGCTCCCGGGCCACCGCCCGGGTCTGGCCCGGTGCCGGTCCGGGGAGCTCCACCGTCTCGCGAGGATCCACCATCTGGCTGTAGGCCACGCCGTACTTCTCCTTGGCGCGGCGGGCCTCCGCGTAGGGAATGGACAGACCTCTCACCAGGTCGGCGGTGAGCGTCGAGCCGCCGAAGGGAAGAATGGCCACATGCTGCACCTTCCCTTCGTAGTAGGCGGCGATGTCGGTGGTGTTGGCCCCGATCTCCACCATGGCCACACCCACCTCCTTCTCGTCCTCGGTGAGCACGGATCGCGCCCCGGCCAGCGGCTCCAGGACCATCTCCTGGACCCGGTACCCGGCCCGGTTCACGGCCTTGCGGATGTTGGCGGACGCCGTCACCTGGCAGGTGACCAGGAAGACCTCGGCCTCCAGCCGGACGCCGGCCATGCCCATGGGGTCCTTGATGCCGGCCTGCATGTCCACGCGGTACTCCTGGGGGATGGCATGCACCATCTCCCGATCCGGCGGCAGCGCCACGGCCCGTGCCACGATGTGGACCCGCTCGATGTCGTCCAGCCCCACTTCGTCATCGGAGATGGCCACCACGCCCATGTACGTCGTGGCGCGGACATGGTCACCGCCGATGCCGGCGTAGACCCGGTCCACCGTCGCGCCGGCCATGAGCTCGGCTTCCTTCATGGCGGAGCGCACCGACTCGGTCATCTCGTCGATGTTGGTGACCATGTCTCCACGAAGGCCGCCCGTGCGGGCCTGTCCCACGCCCAGCACGGTGAGGCCGGGGCGGCGCGGATCCGTGACCACCTCGCCGATGACGGCGCAAGTGTTCGACGTCCCGATGTCGAGTCCGGCGATGAGATTGGAGCGCATGGCGATTCCGTCAGTCTCGGGTGCGGCGGACCACGACCTGGTCCGCGAATCTCAAGTCGATCTCTTCCGGCGGATCGCTGGGGCGGGCCGATACCGCGTCCGCCAACGCCGCAAGTCCTTCTCGGAGGCGCGCGCCCGGTGCTCCGGGCGGCAGCAGGAAGTCCACCGGGGGCTCCGTCCAGCTCACGCGCAGCGAACCGTCGGCAGCCCATCCCAGCTCGGAGACCCGCTGCAGGAAGGCGGTGTCACCGTTCATCATCCGACCCAGCTCCCCGGCGAGCTCGCGCACGTCGCGGGGCACGAGCCGCGCCCCGCGCGCGGGGCTGGACCGCGTGGCGAGCACCGGCAGGTCCAGGCGGTGTCGAGACGGGTCCACGGGGAGGCGATACCCCTCCACGTCGATGGGCTCGAGGGTAGGGGTGGGCGCCAGGGCGACCGGCTCCCGCTCGTCCACGGTCACCCTCAACCCCCCGGGGAAACGTCGGGAGACCTGGGCCGAGCGTACCATGGGATGCTGCTCGACGCGCTCCGCCCAGAGCGCCCGATCATCCCAGATCGAGCTTGAGGAACCGAGTGACATGAGAGATATGATCTCGTCCTCGGGCACGTAGATAGCGCCTGTGACCTCAACCGTTCTCACATGGAAGGTGCTGAGGCCGGACAGCCACTCCCGGCCGTGCTCGAGGACCAGGAAGGAGCAGCCCAGCACCAGGGTGCCCAGCAGGATCTTCAGATCTCTACGCATGGGCCACCTCCCGCATGAGCTCCAGCACGCGGGGGCCCAGGGCTTCGATGGACCCGGCCCCCATGGTGACGAGGACGTCGCCCGATCGGAGCGAGGCGGCGAGCGCGTCGCCGAGCGTGTCGAGAGCACCGTGGTACAGCACATCCGCGTTTCCGGCGGCCCGTGCCCGGTCCGCCACCAGTGCGCCGGTGACGCCGGAGATGGGCGCCTCCCGCGCCGGGAACACGTCGGTCACCCACACGACGTCCGCCTCGGCCAGGACCTCGCCGAACGCGTCGGCGAAGTCCCGGGTGCGCGAGAAGAGGTGGGGCTGGAAGGCCACCACGAGGCGACGGCCACCGTACGCCGCCCTGGCCCCTTCGAGCGTGGCCGCGATCTCGGTGGGGTGATGGGCGTAGTCGTCCACGACCGTCACGCCGCGGGCCTCCCCCAGCACCTCGAATCGACGGCCGACCCCGCGAAAGCCGGCCAGGGCACGCCGCACGTCTTCCCAATCGGCGCCCAGATGTCGGGCCGCCGCGGCCGCACCCAGGGCGTTGAGGAGGTTGTGGCGTCCCGGGAGGCCCAGCACCAGGGTTCCGCGATCATGGCCGTCCTCCCGGACGGAGCACACCGTCCGTCCTTCCTCGAGGCGCACGTCCGTCCCCCGGAGCATGGCCCCTGCCACCGTCCCGTACGTCGTCACCGACGAGGCGAACTCCGGAAGCAGGGTGGCGGCCCCGGGGTCGTCGGCACACGCCACGATCCGCCCTTCCGGCTCGAGTCCACGAAGGTATCGACGGAACCCCTCTCGAACCCCTTCCAGGTCTCCGTAGACGTCCAGATGGTCCGCCTCCACGTTGGTGACCACCGCCACGTCGGGGCGAAGGGTATGGAACGAGCGGTCGTACTCGTCGGCCTCCACGACGTAGAGAGCGTCGCTCCCCGGCCGGAGATTGCCGTTCCATCCCCCGACCCTTCCTCCCACCAGGCCGGTGGGGTCGAAGCCCGCGGCGGCGAGAATCTCGGTGGCCATGGCCGTCGTGGTGGTCTTGCCGTGCGTTCCCGCGACGCCCACCAGGGTGCCGTCGGCGACCCATTCTCCGAGCGCCTCGGCCCTCTTGAACACCGGCACGCCCAGCTCCCGCGCCCGAGCCAGCTCGGGATGATCGGACGGGATGGCCGACGTATGCACGAGGGCGGCCGCACCGTCCACGTGCGCCGGGTCGTGGCCGGCCAGGACCCGGACGCCCACGGCCTCCAGGTCGCCGGCACCGCCACTCCCCTTCGCGTCGCATCCCGTGACCCGCACGCCCTGGCGGGCGAGGAGCTCCGCGAGGGCGCGCATTCCGGCACCGCCCACCCCCATGAAGTGCACGGGTCCCCGTGCGGCGCAGGCCCGGAGCCCCATGGACCCGGCGGTCATGCCGCTTCTCCCTGAACGGACATGCAGGCGACCACGGATTCCGCGATCCGGCGGGCGGCCTCGGGACGGGCAAGGGCGCGCGCCGCGCGACCCATGTCCTCCAGTCGGGAACGGTCCGCGAGAAGGTCGGTCAACGTGCTCCACAGCGCGGCGGGCGTGAGGCGGGCCTGAGGGAGCACGGCGGCGGCCCCCGCGGCGACCAGCGACTCGGCGTTCCGGGCCTGATGGTTCTCCGCCGCGGTGGGGAGAGGGACCAGGACCGAAGGGAGGCCCTCCACCAGGAGCTCGGCGGTGAACGTGGCACCGGCCCTCGCCAGTGCCAGATCCGCAGCGGCCAGAGCCACGGGCATGTCCTCGATGTACGGCACGACCCGTATCCACCGCTCGGCGCCGGGCCACGTCTCGAGGGCAGC